>JALORV010000134.1 GCA_025458735.1 Burkholderiaceae bacterium
GTGGACCTGCCGAAGGCGGCGAACATCCCGACGCAGACCAAGCCCGAGAACATCAACATCGCCGTCGATGCCGAGGGCAACGTGTTCTGGAACACGGCCCTGGTGCCCAACCAGGAAGCGCTGCTCGAGCGGATCAAGCAGGTGGCCGTGATGGACCCGCAGCCCGAGATCCACCTGCGCGGCGACCGCGGCACGGCCTACGAGCACATCGGCCGCGTGATGGTCGCGTGCCAGCGTGGCGGCATCATGAAGGTCGGCTTCATCACCGAGCCCGACCGCGCACTGGCCCGTTGAGCCGCGGCCCGGTCACCGAGGAGAGATTCGCATGGGAATGAGTATTGGCGGCGGCGGCGACGACGAACCGATGATGGACATCAACATGACGCCGCTCATCGACGTCATGCTCGTGCTCCTGATCATGTTCATCATCACCATCCCGGTGATGACGCACGCCGTGAAGCTGGACATGCCGCGCGCATCGAACGCGCCATCGCAGGTCCAGCCGGTCGTGATCAACCTCGAGATCGATTTCGACGGCACCGTGCTCTGGAACGGCACGCCGGTCGAGGTCGAGGCCCTCGAAGGGTATTTCCGCAGGGAAGCGGCCAACGAACCGCAGCCCGAACTGCACATCCGCCCGAGCAAGCGCGCCAAGTACGACGTGGTCGCCCGGGTGCTGGCCTCGGCCCAGCGTAACGGCATGCGCAAGATCGGGTTCGTGGGCAACGAGCAATTCATGTGATGGGGGCGTGCCGCGACTGACGCGGTACGGTTGAGAAGCAGGCTGCCGGGGCTCCATGCCCCGGCGGCTTTTTGTACATGCAGGGGCGCACGTCCCCGTACAACGTGAGGCAGGCGGGAATGAACACGAAGGCGAGCTGGGTGCTCAGTGCGGCGTTGACGTTCACTGGTGCGGTGGGCGTATCTGCGGCGCTGCTGGCCCCGTCGGTGGCGGTGGCGCAGCAGAAGGTCAGCGCCAAGGTCGGCGTACCGCTCAAGGCAGCGCAGGAAGCCGTCCAGAAGAAGAACTGGAACGGTGCGCTGGCCAAGATCAAGGAAGCGCAGGCGGTCACGCCGCGCACGGCTTACGACGACTACATGATCAACGAGCTGCTCTGGTACGTGTACCTGCAGCAGGGACGCAATGCCGACGCAGCGCGGCTGCTCGAGCAGCAGATCGCATCGGGCCAGATGCCGGCGAACCAGAAGGTCAGCCGCACCAAGACCCTCGCGCAGCTGCAGTTCCGCGCCGGCAACTACGGCAAGGCCATCCAGACGGCCAACCAGTACCTGAAGTCGGCCCCGGGCGACCAGGAAATGCAGCTGATGGTGGCGCAGGGCTATTTCCAGCAGAAGGACTACAAGAACGCGGTCGCCATGGCCGAGCGCATGACCAAGGGCCAGGCCAAGCCGAGCGAGGACCTGCTGCAGCTGATGCAGCGGTCCTACTACGAACTGAAGGATGCAGACGGCACCGCGCGCACGCTCGAGCTGTTGCTCAAGTACTACCCGAGCCCCGACACCTGGGACCGACTGCTCGGCGGCATCATCGAGCAGACCAACCACGACCACGAGCTGATCGCGCTGTATCGCCTCTCCGAAGACGTGGGCGCCCTGCGCAAGCCGAACCAGTACATCGACATGACGCAGGCGCTGGTGGTCGGCGGCTTCCCCATCGAAGGCCAGCGAGTGCTCGAGAAGGGCATCGCGGGCGGAGCCTTCAGCGCGGCGGACCAGACGCGCGCCCAGCGCACCCTCGAAACCGCCAAGCGCCGCGCCGACGAGCAGCGCAAGGCGCTCGCAGGCGCCGACAAGGCGCTCGCGGCGGCCAAGTCGGGTGACGCGGCCTATGAGGTGGGCAAGCTCTATTTCAGCGCCGGTGACTATGCCAAGGCGGTCGCCGCAATGCAGAAGGCGATCTCGCTGCCGGGCCTCACCGACGCGGACGACGCGCATGCGGAACTCGGGATGGCGCTCGCCCGCCAGGGCAAGAAGGCCGAGGCCGTCAAGGCGTTCGACGCAATCAAGGATCCGAGTTACGCCGAGATCGGCAAGCTCTGGAAGCTGCGCCTGCGCTGACCGGCAATGTAAAGAGGCCCCGCCGCGCGAGCGGCGGGGCCTCTTGTTTTTTGCGCCCGCGGGGCGCGTTGCAGGCTCAGCCCGCAGGGGCGGGAGCTGGCGCCGCTGCCGGCTGGCCCCTGGTTTCGATGAACAGCTTCCACAGCTTCGCGACCTCGCCGAGCTTCGGGTCACGGATCTTGCTGAAGGCTTCGATCGCCTCGGCTCCCTTGTCGCTGCGTGCGAGTGCGATGCCGAGCAGGGCATTGGCGTCGTCGGCGTCACTCACGCCGCCTTTCGCGAGACCCTTGCGGAAAGCGTCTGCAGCCTTGCCGTACTCGCCCACGCTGAAGAAAAGCTTGCCCATGGCAACCATCTCGTTGCCGGATTTCGCGGCGGCCAGCGCGGCGTCGGCGCCCGGCAATTCCTTGCGGTCTGCCTCGGCACCCGACTTGGCGCGGGTCAGGTCGGCCTGCGCCCGGCCGAGCATGTCGCCCTTGAAGGCGCCGGCCCCGAGGCCGCGCTCGAGCACCTGCTTCGCCTCGCTCGGGAAACCGCCCGTCATCAGCGTCGTCGCCATCTCCGAGTACTCCTCGGGCTTCGCGAGCGTGCTGGTGTCGCTCATGAGCCGGTACAGCGCGCGCAGGTCGCGGTCGGTCTTGGTCTCGTAGAGCTGGTTGTTGAGCAGGTCCGTCCAGTACTTCTGCGCCGGGTAGTTGCGGATCAGCAACTCGAGCGCGCGCATGGTGCCGGGACGATCGTTGAGCTCGTAGTTGCTGCGCAGGCCGATCAGCAGCAACTGCTCGTCCGGCTTGCTGGTGCCGGATGCGGTCTGTGCGTCGATGAACGCGCGGGCGCCGGCAAAATCCTCCGACAGGTACAGGGAGTGCGCGACGATCATGGTCACGTCGTTGCTGCCGGGGGCGAGTTCGAGGGTCTTCTTGCCGTACTCGACGGCCTTCGGGAAGTCCTTGAGCTCGTAGCTCAGTTGCGCGAGCGCCTTGTAGCGGCGCGGCAGGTCGGCTTCATCCACGAAACCCGAATCGATGGCCGCCTTGAGCGACGTCACGGCGCCGGCGTAGTCCTTCTTCTGGACCTTGAGGTACCAGCCCAGCTCCTCGACCATGAACGCCTCGTAGGGCGTCTTGGGTTCGACTGCGGCCGCCTCGGCGAGGCTCGCCGTGGCCGCATCCCAATTCTTGGCCTGCAGGGCTTCCTGGGCCGCACGCAGCGGCTTGGACATCTTGGCGCCGATCTTCGGCGTGTCCTTCTTGGCTTCCTTGGCTTCGGCTGCGACGGCTGCTGCGGGCATCAACAGGGCGCCGGTCACGCTGCCCAGGCCGGCCGCCGCCAGGGCTGCCATGAGGATCAGGTTTCTCGTCTTCATCGTGTACCTCGTGCGCCGGGTCAATGGCGCTTAGCCCGCAATTGTATCGTCACCCGGCCGGAGAGCGAACGTCAGCCGGCCTCGATCAGTTCGATCAGCTCGCCAGTGGCGCCCACGCAGGTGCGCGCTGGCCGGCCATCGTAGGGCAGTCCCCGTATCGCTGCCGCGGGACCGAGGGCGCTCGGCAGGTTCCCGGGCAGGCGTTCGACCTCGAAGGTGACCATGGCGATGCCCGGGGGCATCTGGCCCGGATCGCACGGGCGCGGCGCAACCTGTGCCGGCATCTGGTCGGCTTCGATGTAGCACTGCCCACGCACCTGGAGTGCCGCAATCGGGTGCCTGAAGTCGCGCGGGAGCCCATAGCGCGCTGAGATCACCGACACGATCGACGGCATGACCGGCGCCCGTGCGAGGCCAAACTGCCCGTGGTAGTAGTCCTGCAGCGCATCGAGGCTGGCACCGCCCAGGATCACGATGAATACCCGGTCCACGTCGCACGTGGCCACGGGCGTGTCGAACGCTGCGAGCTGCTCCTTGATTTGCGTCAGGTAGAGCACTTCGCGGGCGGGGCCCACTACCTGCATGGCGCGGATCTTGTCGCTGAACGACAGGTCCGCGGGCGGGCCGATGGTGCGGAACGGACTCCCCGCCAGGCGTTCGGCGAGGGCGTCCACGTCCTGCACGATGATCTCGGCGGCATTCCAGCCGACGCACGCGAGCGGCTCGTAACCCACGTAGGTGGGCCCCTGTACGAAGCGCAGGTAGGTCTCGTTGCCGCTCTCGGGTTCCATCAGCACGCAGCGCTGTCCGGCCAGCTGCGGCCGTCCCCAGCAGCGCGCCACGTCGCGGGCGAGCGCGCCATCGTCCACGACCCGGTAGCCGAGGTAGCGCTGGTAGGCCGCGACCGTGGCCGGGAGGTCGGGGGCCGTGATGGTGACGGTGGAGATGCGGCCGAGCATGGG
>JALORV010000135.1 GCA_025458735.1 Burkholderiaceae bacterium
GGCGTTTCCTACAGCCGCTACACCACCGAGTACGGCACCGTGGCCGAGCCGGATGTGACGATCGACCTGAAGCAGTCGGCGTGGAACTTCGAAGGCGAGGTGCGCGACACCCTGCCCGGTCTGCGCGCGCTGCGGCTGAAATTCGGCCACAGCGACTACGAACACACCGAGTTCGAGGGCGAGGAAGCCGGCACCGTGTTCGAGTCGAAGGGCTGGAACCTGCGCGCGGAAGCGCTGCATGGACCCTGGGGTCCGCTGGTGGGCGCCCTCGGCTTCGAGGCTGCGAACATCGACTTCTCGGCGCTCGGTGACGAGGCCTTCGTGCCGTCGACGACCACCGAGAGCTTTGCCGGCTTCATCTACGAGGAATTGCAGCGCGGCGACTGGAAGTTTTCGTTCGGCGGGCGCGTCGAGCGCGTGAAGATCGACGCCGAGGAATTCGTCGCCGCCGGGCTGCCGGCCGGCTCGGCGAGCTTCACACCGTGGAGTGGAGCGCTGGGCGCGTACTACGCGATCGGATCAGACTGGGGGGTCGGTACGAACCTGCAGTACACGCAGCTGACCCTGCGGCGCCGAGGCGACGGCGTGACCGGATCCGTCAGCGGGTTCTTCGCCAACTTCTCGGACTTCATCGGCCTGTTTCCGACGGACCTCTGGCGCAACCCGGAGGATCGCAGCGTGGCACCCGGACCCGACCCCATCGTCGATCCCACCACCGGCGAGGAGATCGTCCCGCTGCAGCAGTTCGACTACCGGCAGGTGCGGGCGCGCTTCTACGGCATCGAACTCGAAGCCGGCATTCCGCTGTGGCGCAGTGCCGGGCAGCAGCTCTCGCTGGGGCTGCAGCTCGACTACGTGCGCGCGGAGAACCGCGACAACGGCGAGGCCCTGCCCTTCATCCCGCCGCTGCGCGCCGGTGCCTCCCTTACCTATCGCTCGAATGGCTTCAGCGCCGTGCTGGCGGCGCTGCGCGCTTCGAAGCAGGATCGCGTTCCGCAGTTCCAGACCGAAACGCCGGGCTACACCAACCTGACGCTGAACGCGTCATACCGGTTCGCGTTCAACGGAGCATCGCTCGAGGCGTTCATCCAGGCCAACAACCTGCTCGACGAGACGATCCGCTACAGCACCTCGAACCTGAAGGACATTGCACCGGCCGGAGCGCGCTCCCTGATGGCCGGCGTGCGCGGTTCCCTCTGACCCCACCCTGGAGACTTGAAGATGAAACGCAGAAAACAGTTTCGAAACCTGGCATGGGTGCTGGGCGGCGTCCTGCTGGCCGGCGCCATGTCGGCCGCGCAGGCGGCCGCGGATTCCCACGCGCAGGAAGACATCGCCCGCCACCAGCAGATGGCGGCAGCGCACCAGGCGGCTGCCCAGTGCGTGCAGGGCGGCGGCAAGCCGGCCGACTGCGAGGCACGGCTCAAGACCGCCTGCAAGGGCATCGCGGTCGGCCAGCACTGCGGGCTGCGCAGCGGCGCCGGCGACTACAAGGATGCCGCCCGCCACCTCGCCGATCACCAGACCATGGTCAAGGCCCACACCAATGCGGCGGCGTGCCTGTCCGCGGGCAAGCCTCATGGCGAGTGCGAGAAGGCGCTCAGGCAGGACTGTGGCGGGGTCGGCGTCGGCAAGTACTGCGGCATGCGCCACGCGCACTGATCCGCGGGTGCCCGCGCGGACCACGCGCCGCGCGGGCGCGCAGTCACGACGCCTACTCGTCGACCAGCCTGTTCAGCTGCCGCGGGTCGACTTTCGGTGCCTCGCGACGGGCCTCGTCGAGCGCGATGCCGCTGCGCTCGAGCGCTGCGATCAGGCGCTCTATCTCGCGCTGCTGCGCGGCGGCGTGGTCGATCAGGCCATGCAGCGCCTTGGATAGCGGATCGTCGCCTTCCTGCGTGATGCCGTAGGCGGAGAAACCGAGCTGGTTGGCGGTGGCCTCGCGCTGGGCGTCGATCTCCTTGTGCAGGATGCGCGCCGGGTTGCCGACCGCCGTGGCACCGGCCGGCACCTCCTTGACGACCACCGCGTTGGAGCCGATGCGGGCGCCATCACCGACGACGAAGCCACCCAGCACCTTGGCGCCGGCGCCGACGATCACGTTACGGCCCAGCGTCGGATGCCGCTTGGTGCCCTTGGTCAGGGATGTGCCGCCGAGGGTCACGCCCTGGTAAATGGTGGTGCCATCGCCGATCTCCGCGGTCTCGCCGATGACGATGCCCATGCCGTGATCGATGAACACATGGCGCCCGAGCGTGGCGCCGGGATGGATCTCGATGCCGGTGAGCCAGCGGGCCAGGTGCGAGACGAAGCGCGCCGGCCAGCGCAGCCCGGCCCGCCAGCACGCATGCGCCAGCCGATGCAGCACCAGCGCGTGCAGGCCGGGATAGCAGGTCAGTACCTCCCAGCGCGACCGGGCCGCCGGATCGCGCTCGAGGATGCAGTCGATGTCTTCGCGCAGTCGCTTGAACATGGTGGGCGCTTAACTGGGAGCGCCGATTGTACGGTCGGGGTACGCGACGCCAGCCTCGCCCATGCACGAAGCGCGCGGCCTCGGCAGGCTCAGCCGCCGCGCTTGCGTCCTGCGCGCGCCGAGCGCGACTCGATGACCGCGGCCAGCACGCCGCGCAGCAGATCGACCTCGGTCTGCGTCGGCTGCGCGCGATTGAGCAGCCGACGCACGCGTGGCATCAGGGTCTTCGGTTCCGCCGGATCGTGAAAGCCGACCACTGTGGCGGCCTGCTCGAAGTGCTCGTACAGCCGCTCGAGCGCGACGACGCCGGCCGGCGGGTCGTCCTCGCCGAAGCGTCGCTGGCCTTCCACGATCCTCGCGCTTTCGCGCAGCGCGAGCTGGCACTCGTAGGCCGCCACCTGTACGGACTGCGCCAGGTTGAGCGAGGCGAAGGCGGGATTGGCGGGGATGGCGCAGCTGAGCTGGCAGCGCAGCAAGTCGGCATTGGCAAGCCCGCTGCGCTCGGTGCCGAACACGAAGGCGAAGTCGCCCGCCGCGCGCACGGCAAGGCAATCGGCCGCCCGGGCGGCCACGGCGCGCAGGTCGAGCAGCGGCGGGCCGAACTCGCGGTCATAGCCGGTCATGGCGGCGGCCAGTTCGACGCCTTCGAGGGCCGCCAGCAGCGAAGGCGCAGTCGCGCTGGACTGCAGCACATCGACCGCGCCGGTGGCACGGGCGACTGCGTCCGGGTCTGCGCGGTAGCCCGGGTCGCGCGGATCGACGACCACCAGCCGCGCAAAGCCCATCGTCTTGATCGCACGCGCCGCGGAGCCGATGTTGGCGGCCAGCGTCGGCTCGACCAGCACGAAGCGGACGCGGTCGAAGGCGGCGGAAAACGGCGCAGCAGACATTCAGGCAGGGGTTGGCGCGCGTCGCATCCGGCCCGCGCTCGGGCCGCACGACGCGGACGATCGACTAAACTTCGCGCCCCAGTCTAACCGTGACCGTCGCGCTGGCGGTTCTGCCGGCCGCGTCCCACCATGCACCCGATGCTCAACACGGCCGTCAAGGCCGCGCGCAAGGCCGGTTCGGTGATCAACCGCGCCAGCCTCGACCTCGAAGGCATCCGTGTCGGAGCCAAGGGGCGCAGCGACTTCGTCACCGAGGTGGATCACGCCGCCGAACGCATCATCGTCGACATCCTGCTGAAGGCCTATCCGGACCACGCCGTGCTGGCCGAGGAGTCCGGTGCCTCCGGCGAGTCCGAGTACACGTGGATCATCGATCCCCTCGACGGCACCACCAACTTCATCCACGGCTTCCCGCAGTACGCGGTGTCGATCGCCCTGCGGCATCGCGACCTGATCACGCAGGCCGTGGTCTACGACCCGACGCGCAACGAGCTGTTTACCGCCACCCGCGGTCGTGGCGCCTTCCTCAACGAACGGCGCATCCGCGTGTCGCGGCGCGACCGTCTCAACGAAAGCCTGATCGGCACCGGCTTTCCGTTCCGCAGCCTCGAGCATCTCGACGACTACGTGCGCATGTTCAAGGCGATCACCGAGCACACCGCCGGCATCCGGCGCCCAGGCGCGGCGGCGCTCGACCTCGCCTACGTGGCGGCTGGCCGGCTCGACGGTTTCTGGGAGATCGGCCTGTCGCCGTGGGACATGGCGGCCGGCAGCCTGCTGATCCTGGAGGCCGGCGGCCTGGTGTCGAACTTCGATGGGGATCCGGGCTATCTGGACGACGGCCACATCGTCTGTGGCGCGCCGAAGATCTTCCCGCCGCTGCTGCAGCTGGTGCGCGGCGTGCACCGCAAGAAGAAGGCGGCCTGAGCGGCGCTCAACGCGCGGCGCGGGTCAGCCGCGAGATGTAACTGAAGAAGTGGCGGTTGTCGCGGAACACCTGCAGCCAGCCGCGCGCCGCCTGGGTCGTGAAGTCTTCCTCGTCCTGCCCATCCTTGACGCCGTAGATATGATTGATCGCGTGACCTACCTCGTGCCAGAGCACCTCGGCGAACAGGCTCGGCCGGTGCACGAGCTCCGGATGCAGCTGGATCAGGTGGTCGCCATAGGAACACCAGCCCCAGGCATCCTCGTCGCCGGTCTGCCGTGATGCAGACTCCGGTGATGCAGACTCCGGTGCATAGGGCACGGCATCGTTCGGCGCCGCCGGCGACGGGCTGAACCACGCGAAGCGCCACCGGTGGGGACCGATGCGCACCGGCTTGGGCAGTGCAATGGGAGCGGTGGCGTCCATGGTCGGGGTCGGGCAATTGCGTACACCGGAACTCGCGCGATGTGACGGCGGGACAGTGGTCAACAATCGTTTAGATCGACGCCGGACGGCAAAAGTTGCCTTGGGTGGGCGTCTTCATTTTTTCTTTTAAATCAATGACTTACTTCGCCGCCAGCCATTGTGTTGTTTCGCATTGTGCGAGCGTCCGTGGCACGGCGCTCAGCACCGGGACAGCCGCGTCGATGGCCGCCGTACGCGCCGCGGGCACCCGCCGGGCCAGCCCAGTTGCCCGTCGCAGGTCGACTTCGGGACGTTCGCAATGACCGCCCGCCGTGATGCCACCGGCCAGACGCCGATGA
>JALORV010000136.1 GCA_025458735.1 Burkholderiaceae bacterium
GGCACTGATCTCGCCGGCAAACTGCGACTTGTAGTTCTCCACCAGCCAGACACCGAGCACGTTGACGTCGTAGATCTTCCAGCCGGCGTCCTGCTTCTCAAGCCGGTAGTCGAGCGTGATCGGCTCGCCGCGCGACGGCACGACGGCAGTCCGTACCAGCACGTCGGTGTCGCCGGGCTGCGCGCGGAAAGGCCGCATCTGCACCTGGTGGTCCTTGACCTGAGCCAGCGCGCCACTGTAGGTGCGCACCAGTAGCGTGCGGAACTCGCGCGTCAGGGCGGCACGCTGCTCCGGCGAGGCACTGCGCCAGCCGCGGCGAGCTGGGTCATCTTCTGGAAGTCGACGTAGGGCAGGATCTTTTCGTCCACCAGCTTCTGCACGCGCCCGATGTCGCCGCTGGCGATCCCCTTGTCGGTGCGGATCGTGTCCAGCACCTCGACCGTCAGGTCGCGCACCATGGCGTCCGGCGCGGTGGCCGCCTGGGCCAGCGCGACGCCGGCCGCGGCCAGCGTGATGGCGGCCGTCCAGAGTCGCAGCCATTTCAGACGGGGCGGATGACTCCGCAGCACAGTCGACAGCATGGTTTGTTTCCTCGATTCAGGGGCGACCGGGTTCAGACCAGCGCAAGTGACAAGGGTTCGGCGCCAGCTTACTTGCCTGGCCCGGCAGGCCCTGCGGGGTTTCCGCCCGCCGGCCCGGCCGCGTTGCCTGCCGGTGTCGCCGCCGGCGCCGGCTCGTCCAGGATGTCCTCGGGATCGATTTCGCGCGGCGGATTGCCGTCGAAGACCAGGCTACGCCGCCGCTGCAGGTAGGCATCGCGGATGAACGAGTAGCGATCGAGCGCGGCCGCGTCGATCAGGCGGCCGGTCTGCAGCAGTTCGGCGCGCGCGTTGACGATGCGCAGCGCGAAGATGCTGTACTCGAGCGCCGGCTCGTCGATGTAGAAGTTCAGGTCCAGAAAGGGCTCGACCCCGAGGATGCCCACCGCATCGCGCACGTTGCTGGGCCCGAGGACGGGAATCACCATGAAGGGTCCCGGCTCGAAGCCCCAGACGCCGAGCGTCTGGCCGAAGTCCTCCTCGTGCCGCTCCAGCCCGAGATCGGCCGCCGGGTCGAAGCAGCCGCCCAGGCCCCAGATGGTGTTCACCACGAAGCGGCCGACGTCCGACACCGCCGCTTCCGGCTTGCCCTGCAGCGCGTTGTTGACCGCGTTCGAGGGTCCGCGCAGGTTGAAGAAGGCATTCGAAAAACACTCGCGCAGTCCGGCAGGCAGCTGCAGCCACAGCTCGGCAGCCGGCTTGAGGATCGCCTCGTCGAAGCCCTCGTTGAACTCGAAGACGTTGCGATTGACCCTTTCCCACGGATCGCGCGGGTCCTGCCCGGCATTGGGTGGCAGCGTCGCGCAGCCGCTGGCGAACAGGACGAGCAGTGTGGCGCCCGCGAGCCGGCGCCACCGGCCCGAGCGGGCGGAGCCCGCGGCGGAAGGCTCAGGAGCGCGCACCATTGTTGCCTCTACTTCTTCTCGCTGCCGCTGTCGGCGGCCCGGTTGTAGAGAAACTGGCCGATCAGGTTCTCGAGCACCACAGCCGACTGGGTCATCTTGATCTGGTCGCCGCCCGACAGATTGTCGTCGGCGCCGCCCGGCTCGAGCCCGATGTACTGGTCGCCGAGCAGGCCCGCCGTCAGGATCTTGGCCGAGGTGTCGCGCGGGAACCTGACCGCGCTGTCGAGCTCCATCGTGACCAGGCCCTGGAAGCTCTGCGGATCGAGCGCGATCGAGGTCACGCGTCCGACCGTGACGCCGGCGCTCTTGACCGGCGCCCTCACCTTGAGGCCGCCGATGTTGTCGAACTTGGCCGTCAGCGCGTAGGTCGGCCCGGCGGTGAAGCTGGTCAGGTTGGCGGCCTTCATGGCGAGGAAGACGACCGCGATCATGCCCAGCAGCACGAACACCCCGACCAGCGTTTCGATTCCCCTGCGTCCCATCGAGCGACTCCTGCGTAGTGCCTAGCGCGGCGCGCTGAACATCAGCGCCGTCAACACGAAATCCAGTCCGAGCACGGCCAGCGAAGAAATGACCACCGTGCGCGTCGTGGCCTGCGCCACGCCTTCCGGGGTGGCCTCCGCCTCGTAGCCCTGGTACAGCGCCACGAAGGTGCAGGCGACGCCGAACACGAAGCTCTTGATGATGCCGTTGCCGACATCGTCCCAGACGTCGACGCCGCTCTGCATCTGCGACCAGAACGCGCCGGGATCGATGCCGATCATCAGCACGCCGACGACGTAGCCGCCGAGGATACCGACCGCCGAGAAGATCGCTGCGAGCAGCGGCATCGAGATGATTCCGGCCAGGAAGCGCGGCGCCAGCACCCGCGCCTTCGGGTCGACCGCCATCATTTCCATCGCCGCCAGCTGCTCGCCGGCCTTCATCAGCCCGATCTCGGCCGTCAGCGAGGTGCCGGCACGGCCCGCAAACAGCAGCCCGGTCACCACCGGACCCAGTTCGCGCACCAGCGACAGCGCGACCAGCAGTCCGAGCGACTCGGCCGCGCCGTAGCGCGACAGCGTGTAGTAGCCCTGCAGGGCCAGCACGAAACCCACCGCCAGCCCCGAGGCCGCGATGATCACCAGCGACTTGTTGCCGATCGCATGCACCTGCGCCGCCGTCAGGTGAAAGCGCGTCAGCGCAGCCGGCAGATTCTTCAGCAGGTCGACCAGGAAGAACGTGCTGTGGCCGAGACCGCGCATCAGCCCGAGCGCGCGGCGGCCGAGCGTCGGCAGCAGTTCGACGGCCGTCATGCGCGCAGCTCCAGGTCCTCGCCGTAGGCGCGCGCCGGGTAGTGGAAGCGCACCGGGCCATCCGGCTCGCCGCGGATGAACTGGCGCACCTCGGGGTCGTCCGAGGCCTCGACTTCGGCCGGCGTGCCGTGGCCGACGATGCGGCCGCCGGAGATCACATAGACGTAATCGCTGATCAGGAAGCACTCGTGCACGTCGTGCGAAACGACCAGCGAGGTGGCGCCGGTGGCGTCGTTCAGGCGCCGGATCAGGTTGGCGGCAACGCCGAGCGAGATCGGATCCAGCCCCGCGAACGGCTCGTCGTACATGATGAGGTCCGGATCGAGCGCGATCGCGCGCGCCAGTGCAACGCGACGCGCCATGCCGCCGGAAAGATCGGCCGGCTTGAGCCGCGCGGCGCCGCGCAGGCCGACGGCGTGGAGCTTCATCAGCACCAGGTCGCGGATCATCGGTTCCGGCAGCGAGGTGTGCTCGCGCAGCGGGAAGGCGACGTTGTCGTAGACCGTGAGGTCGGTGAACAGCGCGCCGAACTGGAACAGCATGCCGAGGCGGCGGCGCAGCGCGTACAGCGACGCGCGGTTGCGCGGATCGACCGGCGCGCCGTCGAAGCTCACGGTGCCGCTCTGCGGCGTCAGCACGCCACCGATCAGGCGCAGCAGCGTGGTCTTGCCGCAGCCCGAACCGCCCATGATGGCGATGACCTTGCCGCGCGGGAACACCATGGACACATCCGACAGGATGACCCGCTGGTCATAGCCGAAAGTCACATGGTCGATCGCGACGAGCGCGTCGTTGTTCATCGTTAGCAGGGTCGGGAGGGCTGGGCCCGGCGCGCAAGTGGCAAGGCGGCAGCCGGCCGCCGCGGATTGTCGCATGGAGCCTTGCCCGCCGATCCTTCGATGGCGCCACGCCGGCGCCGCCCCGTCGGCAGCAGCAACGACGGCCGGCAGCGGCGCTGCCGGCCGTCGATACTCAGCTCAGCCGGGCCGCGCGGCCCACCGCGGAGGCAAGCCACGCCCCGGCGGCGCGGCGGGTCACTCCGGCGTCGTGTTCAGGAAGAACATTGCTTCCAGCAGCGGGCCGGGCTTGCCCAGCGGCGCCAGCCAGCGGCCGAAGATCTCGCCGATGGCGCCCGAGCGGTAGGTCTGCGACAACGCACGGTTCACCGCCAGCCGGAACGAGGGATCGCGCCGCATCATCAGCGCGTATGGCTCGAACGAGAACTGGTCCTGGATCAGGCCGTACTTGGTATCGCCATGCGCGCGGATGACGTTGCCGACCAGCACCAGGCGATCGGCCGCATAGCCGTCGATGCGCCGCTCGTTCAGTGCAGCCAGCGCCTCGTTCTCGTCCTTGACGTTGACGACTTTCGCGTCGATGAGCCGGTCCTTCAGCGCCGCCTTCAGGTTCTGCTCGGTGGTCGTGCCGGGCTTCACGGCGACCGTCTTGCCGGCGAGGTCCGACAGCCGCATGAGTTTGGCGTCGGCCAGCACCAGCACGGCGCCGCCATCGACGAAGATCAGGTTGGAGAAGTCGACGCGCTCCTGCCGGCTCAGCGTCACCGTGGTGTTGCCGCACTCCAGGTCGATCGCGCCGCTGGTGACCTGGTCGAAGCGATTGGCCGCCGTGACCGGCACCCACTTGACCGCCAGGCTGCCGACCGCCAGTTGCCGCTCGATGCCGGCGACCACGCGCTTGCACAGATCCACCGAATAACCGGCCGGCTGGCCATCGGTGCCGGCGAACGAGAACGGCGGCGAGTCGGAGCGGAAGCCGAGACTGATCGACTTGGAGTCGCGGATCTTCTTGAGCGTGTCGGCACCCTGCGCGTTGGCACC
>JALORV010000137.1 GCA_025458735.1 Burkholderiaceae bacterium
GCGCCGCGCGACTCGCCTTACTCCCATGCGCCTGGCGCCTTGTGTGCTGGCGGCCATGTTGGGCGGTGTGCTGGCCAGCGGCCACGCTGCCGATCCGACCACCGTCAAGAACAGACCGCTGCCGTCGGTCGACGTGCCAGCCGCGCCGGGCGCAGCCGCCGGCGCGAGCCGTGCACCTTCGGCGACCTCGTCGCGGCCTGCTCCGCCCGAGGACAACGCGCTCGACGTCGTGCTGGAGTACCTGCCGTTCCCGCCGACGCCGGAGGATCTCGACCGGCCGCCGGTGGCGGCCATCTCGCTGCCGACGATCGATCTGTGGCAGCGCATCCGCGCCGGCTTCGCGATGCCCGAGCTGGAGACACGGCTGGCCGACCAGCGCACCCGCTGGTATGCCGAGCAGGTCGACTACTTCGCGCGCATGACGCAGCGCTCGAGCCGCTACCTGTACTTCATCGTGGAGGAAGTCGAGAAACGCGGCATGCCGACCGAGCTGGCGCTGCTGCCCTTCGTCGAAAGCGCCTTCCAGGCCGAAGCCGTGTCCAGCGCGAAGGCCGCCGGGCTGTGGCAGTTCATCCCCTCGACCGGCAAGCACTACGACCTCGAGCAGAACATGTGGCAGGACGAGCGCCGCTCGGTGATCGAGTCGACCCGCGCCGCGCTTGACTACCTGCAGAAGCTGTACGAGATGTTCGGCGACTGGCACCTGGCGCTGGCGGCCTACAACTGGGGCGAGGGTTCGGTCGGGCGGGCCATCGAGAAGAACCGGCGCGCCGGCAAGCCCACCGGCTACACCAGCCTGAAGATGCCGACCGAGACGCAGCACTATGTGCCGAAGCTGCAGGCGGTGAAGAACATCGTGGCCGAACCCGAGCGCTACGGCATCGCCCTGCCGCCGATTCCGAACTCGCCCTACTTCGTGGCGGTGCAGAAGTCGCGCGACATCGACGTGCGCACGGCGGCGCGGCTGGCCGAGATGTCGACCGAGGAGTTCCGCGCGCTCAATCCGCAGTTCAACCGCCCGGTCATCGTCGGCGCCGGTGCACCGACCCTGCTGCTGCCGGCCGATCGCGCCGCGACCTTCAGCGCCAATCTGGCCGCGTGGGAGGCCACCGGCCAGCCATTGGCGAGCTGGACCACCTACACGATGAAGCCGGCGGATACGCTGGCCGTGGTGTCGCAGCGCGCCGGCATCGGCGAGCAGCAGCTGCGCGAGGCCAATCGCATCCCGCCGCGCTATCGGCTGGCGCCCGGCTCGACCATCCTGATCCCGCGCGACGAGACGATGGACGACATCGCGGCCACCAGCCTCGACGCCCGCTTCGCGCTGGTGCCAGAGGCTTCGAACCTGCGCAAGGTGACCTACCGCGTGCGCCGCGGCGATACGCTGCACTCGGTGGCGCGCCGCTACCGCGTCAGCGAGAAGGACGTGATCGTCTGGAACCAGCTGACTGCGCCGACGCTGTTCGCCGGCCAGCGGCTCGAACTCACGATCCCGGCGGCGCGCGCGCCGGCCAAGGCAACGGGCAAGAACAAGCCTTCGACACCCACCGCGACAAAGACGGCTGCAAAGCCCGCCGGGAAGGCGAAGCCTGCGCCGAACAAGGTCGCCGCCAAGCGTTAGCGGGGCTCGGGAGCGGGGGCCCGCGCCTATACTGCCGTCCCAGTTCATTCCCGACGTCATCCCACCATGGGCTTCCTGTCCGGCAAGCGTCTGCTGATCACCGGTGTGCTGTCCAATCGATCGATTGCCTACGGCATCGCGCAGGCCTGCAGGCGTGAAGGCGCCGAGCTCGCCTTCACCTACGTCGGCGACCGCTTCAAGCAGCGCATCACCGAGATCGCCGCCGAGTTCGGCTCCGGTCTCGTGTTCGACATGGACGTGTCGGACGACGCGCAGATCAGCGCCGCGTTTGAGGCAGTCGGGCAGCACTGGCCCGCGCTCGACGGCCTGGTGCACTCGATCGGCTTCGCCCCGCGCGAGGCGATCTCCGGCGACTTCGTCGAAGGGCTGACGCGCGAGGGTTTCCGCATCGCGCACGACATCTCCGCCTACAGCTTCCCGGCGCTGGCCAAGGCGGCGCTGCCGCTGATGGCGGGCCGCAATGGTTCGCTGCTGACGCTGACCTATCTCGGCGCCGAACGCGCGGTGCCCAGCTACAACACGATGGGGCTCGCCAAGGCGAGCCTCGAGGCCAGCGTGCGCTACCTTGCAGCCAGCCTCGGCCCGCGCGGCATCCGCGTCAACGGCATCTCGGCCGGCCCGATCAAGACGCTGGCGGCGGCCGGCATCAAGGGCTTCTCGAAGATCTTCTCGGTGGTGGAAAGCACGGCACCGATGCGTCGCAACGTGACGATCGAGGACGTCGGCAACGTCGCGGCGTTCCTGCTGTCGGACCTGGCCGCCGGCGTCACCGCCGAGGTCACGCATGTCGACTGCGGCTTCAATGCCGTGATGGGCATCCCGACCGGGCTCGAATAGCCCTCAGGCGGCCGCGGTGCCCTCCGGCATCCGCCCGCTCAGCAGGTAGTCGATCAGCTCGCGCACCGGCCGGATCTCCGTGCCGAACGGCACCGACGATGCGCCGCGGAAGAACAGACCGCGTGCCAGCTCGCCGCGCAGCGCTGCCGCCAGCTGGGTGTCGATGCAGAACTGCCCGATCGCCGCGATGCTGTCGCGCAGTCCGCAGGTCGTCAGGCATTGCAGCGCACCGCTGCACTTGCCGATCGGATCCGGCGGCAGCTTCTTCGCCGTCCAGTCGGCGGCCTCCTGCCGCAGCACCGACTCGCGCCGCAGGTAGCGATCGAGCCAGACCGTGCGCACGGCGCGCGCCGGCAGGCCGGCGACGCTGATGAACTCGACGATGTCGTGCGGCTGCGCGCCGACCAGCACCTGCTTGAAGTTGGGATGCGCGTCGCCCTCCTCCGTGACGGCGAACGCAGTGCCGAGCTGCACCGCCGCGTAGCCGAGCGCCAGCACCTCGCGCAGCCGGTCGTGGGAGTTGATGCCGCCGGCGGCGATCAGCGGGATCCGCTCGCTCTCGAGCTGCAGTTCGCGCATTGCCAGCGACACTTCGTCGATGACGCGGTCGAACTCGAAGCGCGGGTCGTTCAGGTCCTCGATGCGGGCCGCGCCCAGGTGACCGCCGGCGTAGCGCGGATGCTCGATGACGATCGCGTCGGGCAGCCGGTTCTTGCGCAGCCAGCGCCGCAGCACGATCGTCACGCCGCGCGCGTCGGACAGGATCGGGATCAGCGCGACGTCGGGAAACGCGGCGCACATGTCAGGCAGGTCCAGCGGCAGGCCGGCCCCCATCACGATCGCGTCGGCGCCGGATTCGCACGACTGGCGCACCAGCGCGGGGTGCTGGTCGACCGCCTTCATGACGTTGACGGCAATCGCGCCGCGTCCGCCCGCCGCCTCTTTCGCCTGCCGGATCTCGCGGTCGAGCGCGATCAGGTTGAGGCGATCGAGGACGACGCGATCGCGCACGTCCTTGCACTGCGCCATCAGGTCGGCGTGGTGATGCCTCAGGTCCACCGAAGCAATCGTGCCCAGGCCGTCTTCCCGCGCCACCGCGGAGGCGAGCCGATGCGCCGACACGCCGACGCCCATGCCACCCTGCACGATCGGCAGCAGTTCGCGTCCCCGCAGGCGCAGCGGGCGCAGTCCCGTCGGAAGCAGTCGTTGCACTGCCGGACCCCTCAGCCAAAGACCGCGAGGCTAGCCCCGCGTCGGAGCGCGTCCTTGATCCCGGTCAGGGCGCGCGACCTGCAGCCCCTCCCCTATACTCGCAGCCCCTCTGGTCGCGCAGCCGGATTACCTCGTTCGGGTCATGCTGCCGGCGACACACTCTGGAGAATTCGTCATGGCCGATGCCGCCGACCTCGACATCAAGATGGATGCCGCCGCCCTGTATCGGGAGGAGATCTACACCGATCGCCGCGTCGGCACCATCCGCGCGATGATCCCGGTGCTGCCCAGCGGAGCCGCCGATGGCGGCCGCCCGGTCGTCTACACCGGCGAGGCGCAGATCATGACGCAGATGGGGCCGCTGCCGATCAGCTTCGAGATCGAGGCCAGGACGCTGGCGGAGGCCGTGGAAGGCTATGCCGGCGCCGCCAAGGTCGCGATCGAGCGCACGGTGCGCGAACTGCAGGACCTGCGACGCCAGGCCGCCTCGTCGATCGTGCTGCCGGGCCAGGGCGGCGCACCGGGCTTCCCGCCGGGCGGCCTCGGCGGCGGCGGCAAGATCCAGATTCCGTAGCCGACGCCGGAGACTCCGGCCCGAATCACCTTCTGCAACCGGCAACCGCGCGGGAGATCGCATGGCCGACGCCATTCACCTGAAGCTCACGGGCATCAACGGCGAGTC
>JALORV010000138.1 GCA_025458735.1 Burkholderiaceae bacterium
CGCATGAGGCACCGATGGGTGGCGGCCAACGGCAGCGCCTCGCCATCGCCCGCGCGCTGGCGGTGGAATCCCAGCTCATCATCTGCGACGAGCCGACCTCGGCGCTCGACGGCTGCGTGCAGTCGCAGATCCTCGAGCGGCCGCAGAACACCTGCACGCAGACGCTGCTGGCGGCGGTGCCGCGGCTGGCGCGGGCGGCTTGAGTCCGGGGCCGGTCAAGTACGAGCGGGTTCGCTCGTACGGGGTGGGGCGGCTGAAGCCGCGCCGCCAACCGGCGTGTTCCGCTGCCAGAGGACCAACCCTGCCGAACGGACGCGCTGGGCGAGCCTCGCGTCGGCGTCGCCCGCATACAGCCCCACGAGGTTGACGAACCCGGGCCATTGATCGGCGACAGGGGTCTCCGCGTCATGGCGGACCCGTTCGAGCCAGGCGCGCATCGCCGGCGTCTCCGCCGACGAGAATTCGACGGCGACGTCGAGGTCGGAGAACTCGGTCGATGCACCGCGCGCGCGGCTGCCGAAAAGCCATACCGCAGTGGCAGCCGGTTGCGCACCGGCCTCCCGCGCAATGCGGGTGACGATCGATGCCTCGAGCGGTGTCAATGGCGACGTCGTCATCCGGCGGCAGTCTGGATGCGCAGCCTCAGCTTTGGCCATGCCCGTGAAACGTGGTCACGGATGGCTGCGACGAAAGTTGCGCCATCGGCGCGCGCGGCGACCCATGTTGATTCGTCGACATCGACCAGCAGCCGGTAATCGGCTTCGTGCCGGCGCGCCAGCAATGCGGACATCGCACGTCCGGCCTCTTTGGGCAGCAGGCCCGGCACGACGAAGTGCAGGCCGATGAGTCTTTGCACGCCCTCGTGGGTCGCGGCTTCGATGCCGTGGGCGGCAAGCAGCCCCTGCGCTGCATGAAAGCCGGCAAAGTACATGCGCGTGACCGCCTGGCGGTAGAACTGCTGGCTGGCAAGCAACTGGGCCGCAGCCCAATCGCGCTCGGCTTCATCGAATTCTCGCTGCGCAAGCAACAGACGGGCGTCTTCGGCAGTCATAAGTCGGCCAGGAGGATCTCGCGGATCATTTGGAAGTTTGCGCGGCGGTACGACCGCGGCGAATCACCAGCGCGAGCAGCGAACCCGCTTAAGGTATCCGATCGCGAAGCCGGACCCGCGCATGCGGGTGGCCGAGATCATGGAGGAGGGCGTCGCGTCATTGCGGCCCGAGATCGCGCCGGCCGAGCGTCGCGAGCGGGTGGTCGAGCTGCTGAAGAAAGTCGGCCTGCACGCCGACAGCATCAGCCGCTACCCGCATGAGTTCTCCGGCGGCCAGCGCCAGCGCATCGCGATCGCCCGTGCGCTGGCGGTGGAGCCGAGGCTGATCATCTGCGACGAGCCGACCTCGGCGCTCGACGTGTCGGTGCAGGCGCAGATCCTCAACCTGCTGGCGCAGCTGCAGCGCGAGCTCGCGGTGATGCAGGCAGGACGCATCGTCGAGGCGGGGCCGGCCGAGCAGATCCTCGGGCAGCCGCAGCACGCCTACACGCAGACGCTGCTGGCGGCGGTGCCGCGGCTGGCGCGGGCGGCGTAGCGGGAGTGCTGACCGCGTCCGCTACTCGCGCGCCTGGAGCTCGTCCCAGAACTGGCGCGGCGAGACAATGCGCAGCGCCTCGACGGACCCCAGCCTCAGTAGCGCGGCGTCGCCGGTAACGAAGTACTGCGCCTGGCCGAGCCTCGCCTCGCCCAGAACGAGCGCGTCTTCCGCATCGGCGCCGGCGTGGATCGGCTCGGCACGTTCGATGACCTGGGCCGCTTCGCCGCTGACAAAGTCGAGAATTTCGCCTGACCGGGCGACGGGCAGCTTCAGTTTCCCGCCAAGCGCCTTGGCGAGTTCGCGCAACACGGCGCGCCCGACGATGAGATCGTGGTCAAGCAGGATCACCTCGAGGATGTCGGCGCAGAGTCCGCGCGAAGCGAACGCGCTGACGAGCACGTTGGTATCGAGGAAGACCCTCACGAGAGCAGCCGGAAGACATCGTCGTCCGTCAACAACCCCTGTGCTTCTGCGAACGGTAGTGTCTTCCGTCGCAACTCACGGAAGCGGGCAACTGCGACCTGGCGCCTGAGCGCCTCGCGCGCGATCTCGCTCTTGGTGCGCCCGGAGGCCTTTGCGACCTGCGCCAGCGCCTTGTCGAGCTTCGTATCGAGACGGATTGTCAGCGTCGTCATAAGGCCTCCTGTCTGTACGACATTGTCGCACAGGCGGGTGCGCCCTGCCCATCACCGGGTCGGCGAGTCCGGCTGCGGCAAGACGACCCTCGGCAAGGGCATCCTGCAACTGCTGCGCGGCAGCGCCGCATTCAGGGATCGGCGACGCTCGACGGCCAGGACCTGGACAGGCTCGAAGGCGAGGCGCTGCGCCGCGCACGGCGCGAGATGCTGATCATCTGCGACGAGCCGACCTCGGCGCTCGACGTGTCGGTGCAGGCGCAGATCCTCAACCTGCTGGCGGCGGTGCCGCGGCAACCTACTTGTCGCGGCGCCCGTCAGCCTCGCGCGGCGCAGCAGAAGCCGACTCGGCAGGCAGTGTGCGCCGCCAGAGGACAAGCCCTTCCGAATGCACGCGTTCAGCGAGCCTTGGATCCGGCTCTGCCGAGTACAACCCGACGAGGTTCACGAAACCCGGCCACTGATCCGCGACGGGAGATTCCGCATCGCGGCGGACCCGATCGAGCCAGTCTCGCAGTCCGGCACTCTCCGCCGACGAAAACTCGACCGCGACGTCCAGGTCCGAGTCTTCCGTCGATGCGCCGCGTGCCCGGCTGCCGAAAACCCAGACCGCGTCGGCTGCAGGTTGCGCTTTGGCTTGCCGCGCGACGCGGTCGACGATGGACGCTTCGAGCGGTGTCAGCGGTGACCTCGTCATCCGGCGGCCGTCTCGATGCGAAGTTCCAGTCCTGACCACGCGCTGGCCACGTGCCCGCTGATGGCGGCGATAAAGGTCGCGCCGTCGGCGCGCGCGGCGAGCCACGTCGACTCGTCGACGTCGACCAGCAGCCGGTAATCGGCTTCGTGTCGGCGCGACAGCAATGCGGACAGCGCGCGTCCGGCCTCCTTGGGCAGCAGTCCCGGCACGACGAAGTGCAGGCCGATCAGTCGCTGCACGCCCTCGTGGGTCGCCGCTTCGATGCCGTGCGCACCAAGCAGGCCCTGCGCGGCATGGAAGCCGGCAAAGTACATGCGCGTCACCGCCTGGCGATAGAACTTCTGGCTGGCGAGCAGCTGCGCCGCAGCCCAATCGCTCGCAGCTTCGTCGAACTCGCGCTGCGCAAGCAGCAAACGGGCGTCTTCGGAAGTCATGGATCGGCGGAAGGGAACGCTCGGATCGATCAAGAGTGTACGCGGCTGCTCGACGGCGGTGGTCCGTCGACGCGGATCGGGACGATGCTGCGCCTGCGCACAGGCAAGAAAAAACCCGCGCGATCGCTCGCGCGGGTTCATGGTGGGGACGAAGCGCCTGACTAGAACTCGTACCGTGCCCCCAGGGTCCAGGTCCGGCCCAGCGGGTTGTGGAAGCGGTCGTCGTAGGCGCGCGCCTGGAAGCGCGCGGTCTGGTTGGTGAACGGCGGGTCTTCGTCGAACAGGTTCAGTATGCCGGCGCGCAGGGTCAGCCCCTTGATGCCGGTGTAGCCGACCGACAGGTCGAAGATGTTGTAGTTGCCGACCGTGTTCTGGTTCCACGGCGCCGGAACGTTGTTGCTGTCCCTGTAGCCCTTGGTATAGGTCCAGGTCAGCGCGGCGTTGAAGGCGTTCATTTCCCAGCCCAGGCCGACGACCTGCTTGTACCGGATCACCGGGCCGGGGCTGCCGCCATCGTCGGTGAACCGCGTGTTGTAGTTGGCGACCGGGTTGAACCATTGGCCGCCAGGCTCGATCTGGAACTCGTACTTGGTGACGTAGGTGCCGCGCCAGTTCAGCGCGAACCTGCCGAACTGCGTCGCGCTCGGATTCCAGTTGAAGCTGAAGTCGATGCCGGTGGTTTCGGTGTCGCCCAGGTTCAGGTTGGTGTTCAGGACGTAGGCAAGCGGATCGCCGCCCGGGATGTTGCAGCCTGGAATGGTCGGGATCCTGGCCGGGTCCGCCTGGCTGCAGCGAACGAACAGGTTCGCGTACTTGACCGGGTCGGCGAAGATGGCCGGATCGCCGATCACGCCGATGTTGTTGGTGACCGTGTAGCTCCAGTAATCGACGCCGAACGAAACCTGCGGCGTCGGCTGCAACACGAAGCCGACCGTCCAGGCGTCGGATTCCTCGGGCGTGAGCTTGGTGTTGCCACCCTGCAGTTGCTGGAACTGGATGCCGCAGTCGCGCGAGGCGATGCCCCCGGCCGCCGTGTTGACCACGCCTCTCGGGCACAGCACCGGGTCGTCGTAACGCGAGCCGGTGAAGGTGCTCTGGTTCGGCGCATAAAGCTGGGTCAGCGTCGGCGCGGCGAAGCCGGTGTTGTAGGAGCCGCGCAGCAGCACATTCTGCATCGGCGTGTACTTGAACGAGAATTTCGGGTTGGTGGTGCTGCCGAAGTCGCTGTAATCGTCGTAGCGCACCGACGCACCGAGCTCCAGGTTCTTCAGAACCGGGAAGGCCATCTCGATCGCGGCCGCCCAGATGTCACGGTCGCCTTCGCGCAGCGGCGCCGAACCGGCGAGGCCCGAGGTCGCCGTCTGGCTCGCCTTGGCCACGTCGGTGGTGAACTTCATCTCTTCCTTGCGGAACTCGGCCGCCAGGCCGATGCTCATCGGGCCGCCCGCAAGGTTGCCGAACTGCCGGGTGGCGACACCGGTCAGGCTGGACAACGTGCCCTCGCCTTTCTGCAGGATGCCGGTCACCGAGTTGGCCAGCAGGAAAGCCTGTCCTTCTGCGGTCTGAGGACCGAACGGATTCAGGAACGGCGCGCCGCTGGCGCCCCGCATGCCGTTGCGCAGCGCCGTGGTCGTCGCGTAGCCGCCGAGGAAGTCGGTGGTGATCTCGGCGTTCGACCAGAGGGCATTGGCCTGGTAGTCCCAGCCGGCGACCACGCCCTCCAGGCTGGCTACGAACCGCTGCGTGTCGTTCACGCCTTCCTGTTCCCGACCGCCGAGGGTCGTCGTGCGCCAGCTGATCGAGATCGGCTGGGTGCGGTTCAGGCGCGTGTCGGTGATCGGCGTGATGCCGTTGCCCGGGTAGAACGGGCTGTTCGGCGTCATCGTCAGGCCGCCTTCCGGCGAAGGCGCGATCGTCCTGTTGATGGTGTTCTGCGAGTAGAAGTACTCGCCGGTCAGCGTGTGGTTCTGGCCCAGTGCCAGCGAGCCGCGCAGGAACGCCGACCACTGGTCCTGGTTCGGCACGACCGTGGTGAATCCCTGCGTGTCCGCGCCGCAGCGATTGGTGCCGAGTCCGACGACCGGCTCGGGTGCGAAGATCGACTTCGGCGGTTCGCACTTCGGGTCGTTCAACAGCGACGGATTGGTGTTCGTGACGGTCGTCACCCCGGAGACGACCTGGCTGTAATTGGCGGGGAAGGTCGTCGGGCTCAACCCGTTGAAGCCACGCTCCGGTATGTACGAGGTGCGCATGAAGTCGCGCTCGGTGCCGTTCAGCGACTCCTGCTTGCGGTAGTTGAAGCCGCCGAAGACG
>JALORV010000139.1 GCA_025458735.1 Burkholderiaceae bacterium
ACCGTCAGCGGGATGAACACCTGCTCGGCCACGGCCTCGATCACATGCAGGATGATGTCGCGCTGGTCGGACGACGCGGTGATGTCGAGGAAGGTCAGCTCGTCTGCACCCTCGGCGTCGTAGCGGCGGGCGATCTCCACCGGGTCGCCGGCATCGCGCAGGCTGACGAAATTGATCCCCTTGACCACGCGGCCAGCGGTGACATCGAGACAGGGAATGATGCGCTTGGCCAGCATGGTTGCTTCGGATTCCGCCGTCCGGACTCTAACCCACCCGGGCGGCAGTGCCGCGACGGGACGCGCTACTCCGCGCCGGCCAGCTCGTCGGCGCGCTGCTGCGCCTGCCTGAAGTCGATCGCGCCTTCGTACAGCGACCGGCCGAGGATGACGCCCTCGACCCCATCGGCGGCGGCCGCGCACAGTGCGTCGATGTCTGCCATCCCTGCCACGCCGCCGCTGGCGATCACCGGGATCTTGACCTGGCGCGCCAGCTCGACGGTGGCCTCGATGTTCACGCCGGTCATCATGCCGTCGCGGCCGATGTCGGTGTAAAGGATCGCCTCGACGCCATAGTCCTCGAACTTGCGCGCGAGATCGTTGACATCGTGGCCGGTGAGCTTGCTCCAGCCGTCGGTGGCGACCTTGCCGCCGCGGGCATCGAGCGCGACGATCACGTGGCCCGCGAAGGCGCTGCAGGCATCGTGCAGGAAGCCGGGATTCTTCACCGCGGCCGTGCCGATCACCACGAAGCTCACGCCGTCGTCGATGTAGCGCTCGATGGTGTCGAGGTCGCGGATGCCACCGCCCAGCTGGATCGGCAGGTCGTCGCCGACCGCCTTGACCATCCTGCGGATCACCGCCTCGTTGACCGGGCGGCCGGAGCGCGCCGCGTTCAGGTCGACGATGTGCAGGCGCCGCGCGCCCTGCGCCCGCCAGTGCTGCGCCATGGCCACCGGATCGTCGGAAAAGACGGTGACGTCCTTTTCGAGGTTGCCCTGGCGCAGGCGCACGCAGTGCCCGTCCTTGAGGTCGATAGCGGGGATCAGCAGCATTGCGGCAGGCCCGGGTCAGGGCGGTGGGCAGCGAAAATGGAGGACCGAAGGGGCGGGGGAAGTGCCAGTGCAGCGCGGACCTAGGGGGCCCAGCGGCTGAAGTTCTGGTAGATGCGCAATCCGGCGGCGGCGCTTTTCTCGGGATGAAACTGCGTCGCAAAAATATTATCCCGCGCCACGGCACAGGTAAAGCGCCCGCCGTAGTCGGCGGAGCCGGCAGTCAGCCCGTGTTCGCGGGGCACCACGTAGTAGCTGTGCACGAAGTAGAACCAGGCGTCGTCCGGCACGCCCTGCCACAGCGGATGCGCGCGATCCTGGTGCACGCGGTTCCAGCCCATGTGCGGCACCTTGAGCCGCGCGCCGTCGGGCGCGCGCATGGCGTCCTCGGGAAAGCGGATCACTTCACCGGCAAACAGGCCCAGCCCCGGCGTATTGCCCTCCTCGCTGCGCTCGAACAGCATCTGCTCGCCGATGCACACCGCCAGCAGCGGCTTGCTCGCCGCCGCCTCGCGCACGGCGTCTTCGAGGCCGGACTCGCGCAGGTAGCGCATGCAGTCCGGCATCGCCCCCTGGCCGGGAAACACGACCCGCTCGGCCGCGCGCACCACCGCGGCGTCGGCGGTGATCCGGACCGATGCGTCCGGGGCGACGTGCTCGAGCGCCTTGGCGACCGAGCGCAGGTTGCCCATGCCGTAGTCGACGACGGCGATCATCGCGGGAGGTCCATCCGCGGCTAGAGGCTGCCCTTGGTGGACGGCACCACGCCGGCGGCGCGCGGGTCGCGCTCGACCGCCATCCGCAGCGCCCGCGCGAAGGCCTTGAACGCGGTCTCGCACTGGTGGTGCGCGTTGTCGCCGCGCAGGTTGTCCACGTGCAGCGTCACCAGCGCGTGATTGGCGAAGCCCTGGAAGAATTCGTGCGCGAGGTCGACATCGAACTCGCCGATCATGGCCCGCTGGAACGGGACGTTCCACTCGAGGCCCGGCCGGCCCGACAGGTCGACCACGACGCGCGACAGCGCCTCGTCGAGCGGCACGTAGGCGTGGCCGTATCGGCGCACTCCGGCCTTGTCGCCGACGGCCCGCGCGAAGGCCTGTCCCAGCGTAATGCCGATGTCCTCGACCGTGTGGTGGCCGTCGATGTGCAGATCGCCGTGGGCCTCGACCACGAGATCGAACATGCCATGACGGGCGACCTGGTCCAGCATGTGGTCGAAGAAGCCGATGCCGGAAGCCAGACGCGCGGCGCCACTGCCGTCGAGGTCGATCTCGACACGGATCTGCGTTTCACGGGTGTTGCGCTCCACGGCAGCGCGGCGGCCGCCAGCGGGCTGGCTCATCGTGACCCCTCCTTGGCGCCCTGCATCGCCTGCAGAGCCTGTAGCAGCGCGTCGTTCTCCGCCGGCGTGCCGATGGTGGTGCGCAGGCAGCCCGCCAGCAGCGGGTGCATGCGCGCGACATTCTTGATCAGGATGCCGCGCTCCTTGAGTGCGTTGAACACCCGGTCGGCCTCGCCGACGCGGAACAGCAGGAAGTTGGCGGCCGACGGAAACACCGTGACCCCGCGCATTGCCGACAGCGCCGCCGCCACGCGCGAGCGCTCGGCGCGCAGCATCACGGCCTGCGACTCGAGCAGCGGCAGGTGCTCGAGCATGAAGTCGGCCGCGGCCAGCGACAGCACATTGACGTTGTAAGGCGGTCGCAGCTTGTCGAGCTCGGTGATCCACTCCGGGTCGCCGGCGAGGTAGCCGAGCCGCAGCCCGGCCAGCCCCAGCTTGGACAGCGTGCGCAGCACCAGCAGGTTGGGCCAGCTGCGCAGTTGCGGCATCCAGGTGTCCTGCGCGAACGGCAGATACGCCTCATCGATCACCACCAGGCCCGGTGCCGATCGCAGCACGGCTTCGATGCCGCTGCGGTCGAACAGGTTGCCAGTCGGGTTGTTCGGGTGCGCGATGAACACCACCGCCGGGTGATGTTCGGCGATCGCCGCCAGCATCGCCTGGGTATCGAGCGTGAAGTCGGCGCGCAGCGGCACGCCGACGAAGCGCGCGCCGTCGAAACGCGACGACAGCTCGTACATCGAGAAGCTCGGCCAGGGCGACAGCACGGTGGCGCCGGGCCGCGCGCAGGCCTGGATCACCAGGTGGATCAGCTCGTCGGAGCCGTTGCCCAGCATCAGACGGGCGCCCGGCGGCAGGCCCATCGCCTTGCCCAGCCGCTCCTTGAAGCCACGCGGATCGGACAGCGGATAGCGGTTCAGCGGCTGCGTTCCCAGCCGGTTGCCCAGTTCGCGCTGCACGGCCTCCGGCAGCGCGAACGGGTTTTCCATTGCATCGAGCTTGATGAAGCCCACCGCGCTCGGCACGGCATAGGCCTCCGTCGCACGCACGTCGTCGCGCAGCACGGCCAGGTTGGGACGCTGCCCGAGGCGGGCGTTCATGCCGCGCGGCCTCCCGTTGCGGCGCCGCCGAGCCGCAGCTCGGCCGACCGCGCGTGCGCTTCCAGGTGTTCGCCGCGCGCCAGCACCGCCGCAATCGGACCGAGGCGGCGGGCTCCGTCGGCGCTGACGCGGATCACGTTGGAGCGCTTGACGAAGTCGTAGACGCCGAGCGGCGAGGAGAAGCGGGCAGTACGGACGGTCGGCAGCACGTGGTTGGGTCCGGCGCAGTAATCGCCCAGCGACTCCGACGAATAGTGCCCTACAAAGATGGCGCCGGCGTGGCGGATCTTCGGCAGCAGCGCATCGGGATCGGCCGTGACGACTTCCATGTGCTCCGGCGCGACACGGTTGGACAGCGCCACGGCTTCGTCGAGATCGCGGGTCAGCACCAGCGCTCCGCGACCAGCCAGCGAGGCCGCGATGATCTCGCGGCGCGGCTGGGCGGGCAGCAGGCGCGTCACCGCCGCCGCGACCGCCTGCAGCAAGCCGGCGTCAGGACTCAGCAGCAGCGCCTGTGCCAGCTCGTCGTGCTCGGCCTGCGAGAACAGGTCCATCGCGATCCACTCCGGATCGGCGCTGCCGTCGGCGATCACCAGGATCTCCGTCGGCCCGGCGATCATGTCGATGCCGACCGCGCCGAACACGCGCCGCTTGGCTGCCGCCACGTAGGCGTTGCCCGGCCCCACGATCTTGTCGACTGCCGGCACGGTGGCGGTGCCGTAGGCGAGCGCGGCAACGGCCTGCGCACCGCCGATCGCGAATACGCGCGAGACCCCGGCCAGGCGCGCCGCGGCCAGCACCAGCGCATTGCGCTCCCCGTCCGGCGTCGGCACCACCATGATGAGCCGCTCGACGCCGGCCACCTGCGCGCCGCTCGACGCCGGCCACCTGCGCAGGAATCGCGTTCATCAGCACCGACGAGGGGTAAGCCGCCTTGCCACCGGGCACGTACAGGCCAACGCTGTCGAGCGGGGTGATGCGCTGGCCGGTGAGCGTGCCGTCCGCTTCGGACTGCGTCCAGTCGCCGGCCATCAGGCGCGCATGCTGCTCGCGGTGAAAGGCACGGATGCGATCGGCGGCCGCCTGCAGCGCCTCGCGCTGCGCCGCGGGCAGTCCGTCGAAGGCC
>JALORV010000140.1 GCA_025458735.1 Burkholderiaceae bacterium
AACGCGCAGCCTCAGGTGCGCGGCAACGTGACGCCGCGCTGGCCCTGGTATTTCCCGCCGCGATCCTTGTAGGAGGTCTCGCACACCTCGTCGCCCTCGATGAACAGCACCTGCGCGCAGCCTTCGTGCGCGTAGATCCTGGCGGGCAGCGGCGTGGTGTTGGAGAACTCCAGCGTCACGTGCCCTTCCCACTCGGGTTCCAGCGGCGTGACGTTGACGATGATGCCGCAGCGGGCATACGTGCTCTTGCCCAGACAGATGGTGAGCACGCTGCGCGGAATGCGGAAGTACTCGACGGTGCGCGCCAGCGCGAAGGAGTTGGGCGGGATGATGCAGACGTCGCCCTTGATGTCGACGAAGGAGTTCGGGTCGAAGTCCTTCGGGTCGACGATCGTGTGGTTGATGTTGGTGAAGATCTTGAATTCGTCGGCGCAGCGGATGTCTCATGCCCTGCGCCGCCATGCGGCGGATCCACTTGTCGCTCTTGATGCTCATCGGGGGTTGCCACGCCGGCAAAGGCGCGGCCGTCAACGGTGCGGCTTCACCAGAAGGCGTGATTCTACGGGCGCGGCCCGCCCTGACCGTACCGCTAGACTGCGGCACCAGTTCCGGCAAGTGCAGAACCGGACAACGACAGCTTCGCGGGGGAGCACGACAGTGGAAGGCGGCTGGGGCGGATGAAACTGCGCTGGGCTCCCGCACGCGTCGGCGACGCGCTGCACGAAGTCGACACCCCGGCGCTGGTGCTGGATCTCGACCGCTTCGAGGCCAATCTCGAACGGCTGATGCGCTCCTCCACGGTGCGCGGCATGCGGGTGCGGCCGCACGCGAAGAGCCACAAGTGCGTCGAGATCGCGCGGCGGCAGATGGAAGCCGGCGCGGTAGGCATCTGCTGCCAGAAGGTCTCGGAAGCCGAGGTCTTCCTGGCCGGCGGCATCGACGACATCCTGATCACCAACGAGATCATCGGCAAGCGCAAGGTCACGGCGCTGGCCGCGCTGGCGATCCGGCATCCGAAGGCGAAGATCGCGGTGTGCGTCGACGACGCGCGCCAGGTCCGCCAGCTGGCCACCGCCTGCCGCGCGCTGGCTGCCGAACTCGAGGTCTACATCGAGATCGACGTCGGCCATGGCCGGGCCGGCGTGCCGGACACGGCGGCGGCCGTCGATCTCGCGCGCGAGATCAAGCTGCACAAGAACCTGCGGCTGCGCGGTCTGCAGGCTTACTACGGCTCGGCCCAGCATCGCCGCACGGTGCGCGAACGTCGCCAGGCGATCACGCTGGCAGCCGGGCTGGCCGGCGCCGCGCGCGACGGCCTGCTGGCCGAGGGCCTGCCCTGCGACATCGTCACCGGCGGCGGCACCGGCACCTTTCCGTATGAGACCGGCAGCGGCGTCTACAACGAGGTGCAGCCGGGCTCGTACATCCTGATGGACATCGACTACGGCAAGAACGAGTTCGACCCGATCGCCCCCGCCTTCGAGCCCGCGCTCTATGTGCTTTCGTCGGTGATGAGCGCGCACGGTGACCGCGTCACGCTCGACGCCGGACTCAAGGCCTTCTCGACCGATTCCGGGCCGGCGATGCCGGCCTTCGAGGGCTGGCAGGTGCGCGGCGTGTCGGACGAGCACACCATTTTGATCCGCGTCGGCAACGAGGGGCCGAATCTCGCTCTCGGCGACAAGCCGCTGCTGATCCCGGGTCACATCGACCCGACCATCAACCTGCACGACGTGATCGTCGTCTCGCGCAACGACGTGGTGATCGACCTGTGGCCGATCGAGGCGCGCGGCGCGCTGTTCTGAACTGAAGCATCGCGGCAGCCGCGCCAAAGCCGGCGCGGCTGCTCTGCACGAAGGCTCAGTTCTGGATCTCGGCCTCTTCGACGGCAGCGAGGCTGTCGCCCTTCACTTTCACCAGCGTGCCCGCCGCGGTAGCGCTGGCCGGCGTCACCAGCGCGAAGAACTCGGCGCGCGTGACCGTTGCACCCGTGGCATTGCGGAACGTCGATGCGTTGGCGAGCCCGGCGCCCAGCCCGCTGAGGAAGGTCAGGGTGAAGTTCGCGTCGTTCTTTGCCACGACCCGGGCCTGCACCAGTTCCTTGCCACAGCCGCTCGGCTCCTTGACTTCTTCGGCCAGGATCCGGCTGCCGTCAAGCCGGGCGCGCACTTCGACGCACTCGTTCACCGCGAGATCGCTCAGCGAGGTGGAATTGCCGCTGGCGCCGCGGGTGTCGATCCGCGTCTGTGCGTCGACGAGCACAGTCTGCCCGAGCACGACCAGGCTGCCGGCGGTGGCGTTGACCACAGTCGCGCGGCCATGCAGCAGGATGCGGCTCTGCTTGAACTCGATCTTGGAGGCAACCAGCACGCCGCCCTGTGACGTGCCCTCGGCCTCCACCCGGACGTTGTTGGCCAGGTCGGCAGCGGCACCGCCGACGAAGCGCGTCGTCGCGCTGGTCCGCACATCACGCCCGTCGACCTTGAAGGTGCCCGGGTGTGCAGTGAAGGCACTGACGTAGCCTTCGTACTCGGTTTTCTCGTTGTCGCGGCCACGGAACCCGTCGTCCTCGGCGTTTTCCAGGTCGATCTGCGTGGCGGTGAACACGGCTCCGGCCAGCGCGCCGCGCACTTCGACCAGTGCTCCCGTCACCAGCGCGGCCGAGGTCGTGCCGGCCGGGCTGAAGCCTGCGCCTGCGTAGCTCACCGTGATCGAGCCGTTGAGAGTGAACTGGCTGGCGGCCGTGGTCACTGCGGTGATCGTGCCTCGCAGTTCGTCGAGCCCCTCGGCCGCACCGACTGCTTCGATCCGGGTCGCGCGGACATTGCCGGCCGCATCCCGGATGCCATGCACTTCGACGCGCTGACCGACCGTGAGCGCCGCAAAGCCGGTCACGTTCGCATACAGTGTCTGCGCATCGGCGATCACGGTCACGCCGGCGGCCACGAACGACTGCTGATTGGCGGTCGAGCTGATCGACTGGATCGCAGCACGCAGTTCGTTCTCGACGTCGACACGATCGGCCTGCCCGTTGAGGCCGTCGTCGCTGCGGCCGCGCAGCTTGACCACCATGCCGCTGGCGAGCTGGGCCACGGTGCGGTTGCGATCATCCGTCACGCTGGTGGCAGAGTCGTCGAACCGGATGCCGTTCAGAACGATGCTGCCCTTCGTGATGGTGCCGATCGAGACCACGGGCGCCTGTGCGCCGGTACCGCCGGTCCCGCCGCCCAGCGAAGGCGGTGGCGGGGGCGGTACCGCCGGAACTCCGCCATCGCTGCCTCCGCCACCGCAGCCGGCCAGCAGCAGCATGGCCGCCCCGATCGACGCGAGATGCAGCCTGAATTTGCGTTCGGTTCTCATTTTTCCACTCCCCTGGATGATTCGATCTCTTCTTCGAAGTAATAGATGCCGACCCCTGCGCGCAGCCGTCCGGTGCCATGCACGCGCGGATTCATGTCGCGGTCATGGCGCGACAGCCACGCGTCGAAGCGCTCGATCAGTTCCTGCGACTGCGAAGCGCTCATTTCCCGGAATGCCTCCACGGCTTCCTGCGGCAGGTTGTCGTACATGACCTTGCGCTGGAAGCGCGGCGGCTTCCGGTCTGGCTGCAGGTTGTTGTCGATGGTGGCGACCAGATCGGCGACGTCGGTGCCGAGGATCTGCAGCTTTTCGCGGTCGCTGACCCGCGGGATGTACACGCGCGCGAGCAGTCGGACCGATCCGTCCCCGGTGCGCTCAACGGTGCCGACGTGCTCGAGTTCGTCGAGCACTGCGCGCGGCGGCACGTCACCGCTGTAGCGTCGCACCAGTTCCGGGAATCCGGCGTTGCCACCGTCAAGCGGCAGGTCGCGAGGTGCGCCGGACGGCGCGAGGAAGTCCGGATCGCGTACCCAGCCGGCGACGACGCGGGCTGCGCGGTTGTACTGGGCCCCGCTCTCGTCGGGCGCCTGGCCGGAACCATCGAGGCGCTGCACGTCCTTGCGGGTCAGCCCGGTCAGCAGCGCCACGCGCGACGCACTGGGCTTGCGGCCGGGCAGCGCGAACTCACGCCGCGCGGCATCCACGAAAGCCAGCTTGGCCAGTTCGGAAAACGCGGGAAACCCGACGCCGTGCCGCAGCGCGACGCATGCCAGCGCCCGAAGGATTCGCAGCAGTGCGGCCTCGAGATAGGAGAGAGTGCGGTCAGCGGCGACGTCCATTTGGGATATTTGACCCATAAAAGTTACGTTTGTCAACTTTGTGGGTGTTTTTTCCCTAAAACGGAAGCCAGGTGGACGATCCTGAGCGCACGCTGCCAGCCACAACAGGGCGCGAGGAGATCGGATTACTGAGGCAAAGTCGGGACGGAACAGGGCCTCGCGGCCGGTTCCCGAGCAATACGCCGGGCTTCAGTCGACCACGCCGACGCTTTCGACTTCGCGCGCCGGATCGCCGCGGCGCGCGAACTGCGCAATGGCCACGCCGAGCAGCGTGACGGCTGCACCGATCAGCTTGATCGCGCCGTAGCCTTCGCCGGTCACGGCCCACGCCACCAGCCCGGCCACCGGCGGCATCAGGTACATCAGCGGCGCGGTGCGGGCGACGCCGCGCACGGCGTTGACCCAGCCC
>JALORV010000141.1 GCA_025458735.1 Burkholderiaceae bacterium
CGACGAAGCGGTGACGCTGGCGGGGCTCGAGGCGATGTCGCCGGCGGAGCGGCGCAAGTGTCTGCGACCGGTGGACGCACTGCTCGGGTCGCTGCCGCGGATCGAACTGGACGAAGACCAGGCCGGGCGCTTCCGGCAGGGTCAGCGGCTGGCGCTGGATGCGCAGCCCAAGGGTGCGCGCGTGCGTGTGTACGCGCCGGAAGAGGAACTGCTGGGCACGGCGAACGTCACCGAGTGGGGCGTCGTCGCTCCGGAACGATTGATATCGAACGAAAGAATAACGTCATGAAACGCCAATTGCGCAACGTCGCGATCATTGCCCACGTCGACCACGGCAAGACCACGCTGGTGGACAAGCTGCTGCAACAGTCCGGCACCTTCCGTGCCAACCAGCAGGTGGCCGAGCGGGTGATGGACTCGAACGACCTCGAGCGCGAGCGCGGCATCACGATTCTCGCCAAGAACTGCGCGGTCGACTACGAAGGCACCCACATCAACATCGTCGACACGCCCGGCCACGCCGACTTCGGCGGTGAAGTGGAGCGCGTGCTGTCGATGGTCGACGGCGTGCTGCTGCTGGTCGATGCCGTCGAGGGGCCGATGCCGCAGACGCGCTTCGTCACCCGCAAGGCACTCGCCCAGGGACTGAAGCCGATCGTCGTCGTCAACAAGATCGACCGTCCCGGCGCACGCCCGGAGTGGGTCGTCAACCACACCTTCGATCTCTTCGACAAGCTGCGGCCGCTCTTCGATGCGATCCTCGCGCACGTGCGTGTGCGCGACGACGACGCCGACGGCACGCTGCAGCTGCAGATCTGCTCGCTCGACTACTCGAGCTACGTCGGCAAGATCGGTATCGGCCGCATCACCCGCCGGCCGCATCAACCAGGTGCTGACCTTCGAGGGCCTCGACCGCAAGCTGGTCGACGAGGCAATCGCGGGCGATATCGTGCTCGTCAACGGCATCGACGACATCGGCATCGGCTGCACGCTGACGCCGGTCGATGCGCCCGATGCACTGCCGCTGCTGAAGGTCGACGAGCCGACGCTGGTGATGAACTTCCAGGTCAATACCTCGCCGCTGGCCGGGCGCGAAGGCAAGTACGTGACCAGCCGCCAGCTGCGCGAGCGGCTCGAGCGGGAGCTGAAGTCGAACGTGGCGATGCGCATGCGCGAGACCGCCGACGAGACCGTGTTCGAGGTCGCCGGCCGCGGCGAGCTGCACCTGACGATCCTGCTCGAGAACATGCGGCGCGAAGGCTACGAGCTGGCCGTGTCGCGGCCGCGCGTGCTGTTCCACGAGGTCGATGGCCAGCGGCACGAGCCCTACGAGATGCTGACGGTGGACGTGGAAGAAGCGCACCAGGGCGCGATCATGGAAGAGCTGGGACGCCGCAAGGGCGACCTGCAGGACATGCAGCCTGACGGCAAGGGCCGCGTGCGGCTCGAGTACCGCATTCCGGCGCGCGGGCTGATCGGCTTCCAGGGCGAGTTCATGACGCTGACGCGCGGCACCGGGCTGATGAGTCACGTGTTCGACGAGTACGGGCCGGTGCGCGCCGGCGAGGTCGGCGAGCGGCGCAACGGCGTGCTGATCAGCCAGGACGACGGCGAGGCAGTGGCCTACGCGCTGTGGAAGCTGCAGGAGCGCGGCCGCATGTTCGTCAGCCCGGGCGACAAGCTCTACGAGGGCATGATCATCGGCATTCACTCGCGCGACAACGACCTGGTGGTCAATCCGGTCAAGGAAAAGAAGCTGACCAACGTGCGCGCTTCGGGCAAGGACGAGCACATCGACCTCGTGCCGCCGATCGCGCTGACGCTCGAATCGGCCGTCGAGTTCATCGCCGACGACGAACTGGTCGAGATCACGCCGCAGAGCATCCGGCTGCGGAAACGATTCCTGAAGGAGCATGAACGCAAGCGTGCGCAGAGGGAAGCGGCATAGCCGCTTCCCTCTGCGCCTGCGCACTTTCAACGACTCCCTCCCTCCGCCCTCCCTCCGTGAGGGAGGGAACTTCAACAACGCCAGATGTTCGATCGAAGCCACCGCCGTGCCCTGATTCCTAAGTTCATCGCGCAGCGGGATTGCGTGGCAGGCCGCTGCGCCTCGCGCACCGTCAACGGCTCCCTCCCTCCGCCCTCCCTCCAGGAGGGAGGGGACTGAAGGCAGTTCGATGGCCCACGATCACTCGCACCGCCGGGCGCTGATCCTGATGGTGATCGCTCCGTTTCTCTGGAGCATCGCCGGCGTGGTGACGCGGCACCTGTCGCCGGAGCTGCAGGCGAGCGGCCGTTTCGAGATCACGTTCTGGCGCAGCCTGTTCGCTGCGCTCACGGTCGCGACGTTCCTGCTCTTCGTGCAGCGTGACTTCGTCGGGTCGCTGCGGCGTGCGGGTGCGGCGGGCGTGCTGTCGGGCATCCTGTGGGCCGTGATGTTCGTCAACTTCATGCTGGCGCTGACGCTGACGACGACGGCCAACACGCTGATCGTGCTGGCGATCGCGCCGCTGCTGACCGCACTGCTGGCCCGCGCGGTGCTGAAGACGCCGATCCCCGCCCGCACCTGGGCAGCGATCGTGGTGGCGATGCTGGGCATCGTCTGGATGTTTGCCGGCAGCTATCGGCTGGAGTCGGCCACCAGTGCCTTCGGCATGCTGATCGCACTCGGCGTGCCGATCGCATCCGCGCTGAACGTCGTCGTCCTGAAGAAGCGCGGTGCCACCGTCGACCTGATTCCCGCGGTGCTGCTGGGCGGTGTGTTCTCCGCCCTGGTGATGCTGCGCTTCGCGCTGCCGTTCCAGGCCGAGGCGCGGGACATCGCACTGCTGGCGCTGCTCGGGGTTTTCCAGCTCGGGGTGCCGTGCATGCTGCTGGTCGTCGCCGCGCGCCACCTCTCGGCGACCGAGGTTGCCCTGCTCGCGCTGCTGGAAGTGGTGCTCGGTCCGCTGTGGGCCTGGATCGGGGCCGGCGAAGTGCCGGCTGGATCGACGCTCCTGGGCGGAGCGCTGGTGCTCGGCGCGCTGATCCTCAACGAGGTGGCGGCCGCGCGGCAACGCAGCGCGACGACCTGATGCCGCGACTGAGGCCCCGCCCTGGCGGCGCGCGATAATCATCCGGCCATGACTTCCACAACGGACCTTGACGATGCGCCGCTGCCGGTGCGGCAGGTGGGCCTGTCGCGCCCGCTGGCGTGGCTGGCGCTGGGCTGGAGTGACTTCCGCCGCAGTCCGCTGGCCGGGCTCACGCATGGTGCCTTTGTCGCGCTCGGCGGCTGGGTGGTCGTGCTGCTTTCCATGCGCCTGGGCTGGCTGGCGCCAGGCGCCTTCTCCGGCTTCGTGATCGTCGGCCCGATCCTGGTGACCGGCCTGTACGAAGTCAGCCGCCTGCTTGCACGTGGCGAGCGCGCCGGCCTGGCCGAGGCATTCGCGGCATGGCGGCGTGGCACGCGGCCGCTGGTGCAGCTTGGCGTGCTGCTGGCCGTGCTCGGTACCGGGTGGGTGGCGGCGTCGGCGCTGCTGTTCACGCTGTTCGCGCCGGCGCCGCTGCGCGGACCGACCGAGTTCCTGCGCTATGCCTTCGTCGAGCAGGGTGACCTGCTGTTCACGCTGTGGGCGATCCTCGGTGGCCTCGGCGTGGCGATCGTGTTCGCGCTGACGGCGGTGTCGCCACCGCTGCTGCTCGGTCGCAAGGTCGGTTTCCGGCAGGCGCTGCTCACCAGTGCGCGGGCCGTGGGCGAGAACCCCGGCCCGATGCTGCTGTGGGCGCTCATCATCCTGGTGGCCACCTCGCTGTCGATTGCGAGCGCGATGCTCGGTTTCCTGATCTCTGTGCCGGTGCTTGGCCATGCCAGCTGGCACGCCTATCGCGAACTCGTGAATGCCGACGGCGCGCCGCTGCGGCAGCCGTGACGCGATGGAAGGCACGCTGTTCGGGCTGACCGAGGAACGCATCGCCGAACTGGGCATGACCTGGGGCGTCGGCGGCTTCATTGCGCTGATGCTGGTGATCATCTGGAAGCTGGCGCGCGAATCGAAGGCGGGCAAGTTCGGCACCTTCGTGCTGTTCTTCGTGCTCGCCTTCGGCATCCTCGGCTTTGTCGCGAAGTCGGTGATCCAGTGGATCCTGTCGCGCTGACACCTGCGGTCGGCGCTACCGAACTGCGCTGGCGCTTCTGCGTCGCGCCGATGATGGACTGGACCGACCGTCACTGCCGCTACTTCCACCGGCAGCTTTCGCGCCATGCGCGGCTGTACACGGAGATGGTCACCACCGGCGCTCTGCTGCACGGCGAGGCCGCGCGACACCTGCACTTCGATCGTGCCGAGCACCCCTTGGCGCTGCAACTGGGCGGCAGCGAGCCCGACGATCTCGCGCGCGCCGCGAAGCTGGGCGCGGCAGCCGGTTACGACGAGATCAACCTCAACTGCGGCTGCCCGTCCGAACGGGTGCAGCGCGGCGCCTTCGGCGCCTGCCTGATGGCCGAGCCGCGGCTGGTCGCCGACGGCATCCGGGCGATGCGCGATGCGGTGACGGTGCCGGTCACGGTCAAGCACCGCATCGGCATCGACCGCGGCGAAGACTACGGCTTCGTCCGCGACTTCGTCGGCACGCTGCACGATGCCGGCTGCGACGTGTTCATCGTGCATGCCCGCAACGCCTGGCTCAAGGGGCTCAGCCCGCGCGAGAACCGCGAAGTGCCTCCTTTGCGCTACGCCGTCGTCCACCGGCTGAAGCAGGACTTCCCGGCCGCGCTGTTCGTGCTCAATGGCGGGATCTCCTCGCTGACCGATGCTCTCGAGCACAGTCGCGGACTGGACGGCGTCATGCTCGGCCGCGCGGCGTACCACGATCCCTACCTGTTGAGCGAGGTCGACCGGCGGGTGTTCGGCAGCGAGGCCTCCCCGCCGACGCGCAGGCAGGTGGTCGCTGCCATGTCGGCCTACCTGGGACGTGAATGCGCCGACGGCACGGCACCCCGGCAGATCGTGCGGCACATGCACGGCCTGTACCAGGGGCA
>JALORV010000142.1 GCA_025458735.1 Burkholderiaceae bacterium
ACGACGTGATGCGACCAGGTGTCGGCGCTGTCGATGGGCAGCAGGGTGTGGTCGAGATCGAAGAGCGCGACTTGCATCGACGCGATTCTACCGGCGCGCCACGGTCGGCCGATGGCAACAGCGGCGGGCAGGCACGGCAGGCTCAGGACTGCCCGGATTGCAGCCACTCCCGCACCAGCGGCAGCGTCAGCGTGCGGCGCAGCGCCAGGGCGTGGGCATCGAGCGCCTCCAGCGCCGAGACCTGGGTGCGCAGGTCGCGCGGCAGGTGCGTCAGCAGGTAGGCAGTGATCTCCGGCGCCAGCGGCAGGCCGCGGGCGGCCGCGTGCGCCTGCAGCGCGTCGTGCTTATCCTCGTCGCTCAGCAACTGCAGCTGATACACGAGCCCCCAGCCGAGCCGCGTGCGCACATCCTCTCGCAGGGCGAGCTGCGCCGGCGGCGCGCCGCCGGCGGCCACCAGCACGGCGCCGCGCGCCGCGCGCACTTCGTTCTGCAGCACGAAGAGGCGCTGCTGGCGCGCTTCGTCGAGCTGGTTGACGTCGTCGACCAGGTACAGGCGGCAGGCAGGATCGAACTCGGGCGGAAAGCCCTTCTCATCCGGTCCGAGGCCCGCGCCGGCAGCCTGCAATGCGCGCAGCAGGTGCGTGCGCCCGCAGCCGTGCTGGCCCCAGAGGTAGATGAAGCGCTCGCCGCCGCCGGTGGCTGCGACGCGCAGCGCGGCGACTGCCTCCGCATTGCGGCCGACGACGAAGTTGTCCAGCGTCGGCCGCAGCGGTTGTGCAAGGTCGAGCGCCAGCTGGCGCGGCAGGGGTTTCATCGAGGCGGGGCGATAGCGCCGGGGTGCGCCGTACAATCATGCCTCCGGTGAATCAAGCCCAAGCACGACGGGCCCGGCGGCGCGGCAGGCAGTGAGTCTACCGGCGCACCGGCCGCCGATCGGTCCATGAACCCACTCGATTACAAGCAGGCCGGCGTCGACTACGCCGCCATCGATCCGCTGAAGATCCTGGCGCAGCGGGCCGCCGCGGCCACCGCCGGCAACCTGGCCCGGCACGGCCTGTCCGAAGTGGCTGCCTCGCGCGGCGAGTCGGCCTACGTGGTCGACTGCGGTGATTTCTACCTGGCATCGATCACCGAGTGCCTCGGCACCAAGGCGCTGGTGGCCGATGCGATGCGGGCCATCACCGGCCGCACCTACTACGACCAGATCGCCCAGGACACGCTGGCGATGGCGCTCAACGACCTCATCACGGTCGGCGCCACGCCGGTGTCGGTGCATGCCTACTGGGCCACCGGCGGCAGCGAGTGGTTTGCCGATGGCGCGCGCGCGCGCGACCTGGTCGATGGCTGGCGCGCTGCCTGCGATCGCAGCGGGGTGGCGTGGGGTGGTGGCGAGACGCCGGCGCTGGCCGGTGTCGTCGAAGCCGCACGCATCGACCTGGCGGCCTCGTGCGTGGGCCTGGTACGTCCGAAGTCGAGGCTCACGCTCGGCGAGCGGCTGGCACCCGGCGACGCCATCGTGCTGCTCGCGTCGACCGGGATCCATGCCAACGGCGTCTCACTCGCGCGCAAGCTTTCGGAGCGGCTGCCGCAGGGCTATGCGACGCGGCTCCCGGACGGGGCGATGTACGGCGAGGCGCTGCTGGCACCGACGGCGCTGTACTCGCCGGTGACCGAAGCGCTGGCTGCAGCCGGCATCGTTCCGCACTACTGCGCCAATGTCACGGGCCATGGCTGGCGCAAGCTGATGCGACATCCGGGCGCCTGCTCCTATCGCATCCACACCTTGCCTCCGGTGCCGGCCGTGCTCGATTTCATCCGCGCGCAGGCCGGTATCGACGCGCGCGAGGCCTACGGCAACCTCAACATGGGGGCGGGCTTTGCGCTCTACGTGGATCCGGCGGACGCCGAGCGCTGCGTCAGCATTGCGGCCGCTTGCGGTATCGAGGCGTGGCACGCCGGGACGGTCGAAGCGGGCGCGCGGCGGGTTGTCATCGAGCCGCTCGAGCTCGAATTCGCCGGGGATGAGTTGCACGTGCGCGCCTGAGGCGGCGCCGAGGTTGAGCCGCAGTGCCAAGCGCGGCGGCGCCCGGCGAAGCTCCTAGGAGTGCCAGGCGCCGGCTGCAAAGCGGGCGTGTGCCGGCGGCAGTGCCCGCTCCACGTCGGCAGTCGACAGCAGGGCCATGTCCGGCACGGCGCGTGCCGGTCCGTCGGCAAAGACGGACCCCGCTTCGCGCGCCGGCGCGGCGGCGACTTCGGCATCCGGCCCCGGCGGCGCGAGCGCGGCGACAACCAGCCCACAGAGAGCGCCGGCCAGCAGCCCCGCCAGCACCGCCAGTGGCCGCCGTGGCAACGCGACTCCAAGATGATCTGCTTTCATTTCGGTCCTCCCGGGCACCGCACAGGCTGCGGTGCCATGGCAGCAGTGTGCTGCGCGCTGCGCCGCAGTGCCGCGTCGTAGTCGGCACGGCGGCAGAGGAATATTGGGCCGCCCGGATCGGGAAAATTCACGCGGCGGCGTGACGTCCCCAACCGTCGCGGCATGGCTGCTGCATGCCGACTACGCGAAGCGGGCCAGCGCCTCCAGGCGTTGCGCGAGGAGCGCGCGAGTGACGTCGGCCTGCGGGTCCAGAGTGATCGCCGGCGCCAGTGAGCGCAGCCAGGTGAACTGACGCTTGGCCAGCTGGCGGGTCGCGGCAATGGCGGCAGCGCGGAATTCCGCGTAGCCGACGGCGCCATCGAGGTAAGCCCAGGCCTGCCGATAGCCGACACTGCGAAGTGCCGGCAGCTCCGGCGCCAGGTCGCCGCGGGCGCGCAGGGCGCTGACCTCCTCGATGAAGCCGGCGGCGAGCATCGCGTCGAAGCGCTGCTCGAGACGATGGTGCAGGACGGCCCGTTGCTGCGGCACCAGCGCGGCGATCTCCAGCCGATGGCGCGGCCGCTCCGCCATCGCGAGCAGCGACGATAGCGGCGCGCCCGTCACGGCAATGACTTCGAGTGCGCGCTGGATGCGTTGCGAATCGTTGGGCGCGAGGCGGGCCGCCGTGACGGCGTCGAGCGTGGCAAGCCGCGCGTGCAGCGCCGGCCAGCCGCGCGCCCGGGCTTCGGCTTCCAGTTCGGCGCGTACGTCGTGGTCTGCCGCGGGCAGCGCGGCAAGGCCGTCGCGCAGGGCCTTTGCGTACAGCATGGTGCCGCCGACCAGCAGGGGCAGCCGGCCACGCGAGCGGATGTCATCGATGGCCGCCGCAGCGTCCCGCACGAACTCCGCGGCCGAATAGGGCTGGGCGGCATCACGCAGGTCGATCAGATGATGCGGCACGCGGGCGCGTTCTTCCGGAGTCGGCTTGGCGGTGCCGATGTCGAGCCCGCGATACACCTGCGCCGAATCGACGCTGATGATCTCCACGGCGTGCTGCGCGGCCAGCGCGAGCGCCAGTGCGCTCTTGCCGCTGCCGGTCGGCCCCAGCAGCATCAGCGCCGCGACCGGCCGGTCGTCGGCGCGGGGGTCGGTCGAAGCCGATGCGTCGGGCACGTCCGGGGACACCGGTTGAGTCATGCGGACGAGGTTACCGCGACCCGGCGGAGACCGGTCGCGATGCGGGCTTCGGTAAAGTGACGGCACGATCGATCAACCGTTTTCAGTGGGAGGCAGCAAGTGCCCGAACCTGGCAGCCCGGAATACATGTGGCAGCAACGCTTCAGCGCGGTAGACGCCGAGATCTCGAAGATGGCCGCGCTGTGCGGCATCGACCTGCGCGAGCGTACGCAGCTGCTGCGCGTGCTCGACGGCGATGCCGGCGTATGCAGCAGGGACAACGCACTTGCCTTCGAGAAGCTGCATACGCTGCTCAAGGCGCACTACCTGCTGCGCGACCGCGCGGCGGAGTCGATCGGGCAGGCCGCCGTGCAGCGGGCGATCGACGAAGTGGTCAGCGAGCTGATCGAGAAGTTTTCCGCCGTGCCGGGCGGTTCCGCCGGCGGCTGAGTCCGGCGGCGCGCGTCTTCGGCGGTCAGCGTCCGCGCAGGAACAGGCGGTCGAGATCGGCGACGCTGAGCTGCACCCAGGTGGGGCGGCCGTGGTTGCATTGGTCGGCGCGCTCCGTCACTTCCATCTCGCGCAGCAGCGCGTTCATCTCCTCGAGTGTCAGGCGGCGGTTTGCGCGCACGGCCGCATGGCAGGCCAGCGTTGCCAGCAGTTCGTTGCGATGCTCGGTCAGTACACGGGAGCCGCCGAACTCGCGCAGGTCGCGCAGCACATCGCGCGCGAGGGCCGGGCCGTCGGACTGCGCCAGCACCGCCGGCACCGC
>JALORV010000143.1 GCA_025458735.1 Burkholderiaceae bacterium
AGAGACCCCCATGGCCAACGAAAGCGTCACTGTAGAAAACCCGTACGGACTCCAGGCCCTGTGGGCTCAGGGAGACTTCATCGCGAAGGGCGTGCTGATCCTGCTCGCGCTGATGTCGGCGTACTCGTGGTTCATCATCTTCACCAAGTGGTGGGAACAGCGCCGGCTGCTCAAGCAGGCCGCCGAGGCCGACAAGCAGTTCTGGGCCGCCGACAACATCAAGAACGGCGTCGGCAAGCTCACCGGCAAGGGCAACATCTTCAAGGCCATCGCCTCCGAGGCGATCGACTCGGCCGAGCACCACGACTCGCGCATGACGCAGGAAGTGCCGCTGCACGAGTGGATCGACAACGTCATCGCCCGCGGCGTGGCCCGCATCGGCAGCGCGCTGCAGACCCAGCTGCCGTTCCTGGCGACCACCGGCTCGACCGCGCCGTTCATCGGCCTGTTCGGCACGGTGTGGGGCATCTATCACGCGCTCGTCGCCATCGGTGTCGCCGGCCAGGCGTCCATCGACAAGGTCGCCGGCCCGGTGGGCGAGGCGCTGATCATGACCGCCATCGGCCTCGCGGTCGCGGTGCCGGCGGTGCTCGGCTACAACTACCTGCTCGGCCGCAACAAGCTGATCATGGAGAAGGTCAAGCTGTTCGCCGCCGACCTCGAGCAGGTGATCGTGTCCGGTTCGCGCGTCGAAGGTGCGAACGCCCGCGTCATCGCCGGCGCCAAGAAGTAATCGCGCCGTTCGCCGCCGGAGGTAACGCAGATGGGAATGACAGCATCTGGCACTGGAATGGAAGATGACGACAAGCCCATGTCGGAGATCAACACCACGCCCCTCGTGGACGTGATGCTGGTGCTGCTCATCCTGTTCCTGATCACCATTCCCGTCATCACGCAGTCCGTGAAAGTGGACCTGCCGAAGGCGGCGAACATCCCGACGCAGACCAAGCCCGAGAACATCAACATCGGTCGATGCCGAGGGCAACGTCTTCTGGAACACGGCCCTGGTGCCGAACCAGGAAGCGCTGCTCGAGCGCATCAAGCAGGTTGCGGTGATGGATCCGCAGCCCGAGATCCACCTGCGTGGCGATCGCGGCACGGCTTACGAGCACATCGGTCGCGTGATGGTGGCGTGCCAGCGCGGCGGCATCATGAAGGTCGGCTTCATCACCGAACCCGACCGGGCGCTGGGCCGCTGAGCCGCGGGCCGGTCCCCGAGGAGAGATTCGCATGGGAATGAGTATTGGCGGCGGCGGTGAAGACGAACCGATGATGGACATCAACATGACGCCGCTCATCGACGTCATGCTGGTGCTGCTCATCATGTTCATCATCACCATCCCGGTGATGACGCATGCGGTGAAGCTGGACATGCCGCGCGCCTCGAATGCGCCGTCGCAGGTCCAGCCGATCGTGATCAACCTCGAGATCGATTTCGACGGCACCGTGCTCTGGAACGGCACGCCGGTCGAGGTCGAGGCGCTCGAGGGCTACTTCCGCAGGGAAGCGGCCAACGAGCCGCAGCCCGAACTGCACATCCGCCCGAGCAAGCGCGCCAAGTACGACGTGGTCGCCCGGGTGCTGGCGTCGGCCCAGCGCAATGGCATGCGCAAGATCGGGTTCGTGGGCAACGAGCAATTCATGTGATGGTGGCGTGCCGCGACTGAAGCGCGGTGCGGGTGTAAAGCAGGCTGCCGGGGCTCCATGCCCCGGCGGCTTTTTGTACATGCAGGGGCGCGCGTCCCCGTAGAGCAGAGGCAGTCGGGAATGAACACGAAGGCGAGCTGGGTGCTCAGTGCGGCGTTGACGTTCACTGGTGCAGTGGGCGTGTCGGCGGCACTGCTGGCCCCGTCGGTGGCCGAGGCGCAGCAGAAGGTCAGTGCCAAGGTCGGAGTGCCGCTCAAGGCGGCGCAGGAAGCCGTACAGAAGAAGAACTGGAACGGCGCCCTGGCCAAGATCAAGGAGGCGCAGGCGGTCACGCCGCGCACGCCTTACGACGATTACATGATCAACGAACTGCTCTGGTACGTGTACCTGCAGCAGGGCCGCAATGCCGACGCGGCGCGCCTGCTCGAGCAGCAGATCGCCTCGGGCCAGATGCCGGCGAACCAGAAGGCCAGCCGCACCAAGACGCTCGCGCAGCTGTACTTCCGCTCGGGCAACTACGGCAAGGCCATCCAGACGGCGAACCAGTACCTGAAGTCGGCCCCAGGCGACCAGGAAATGCAGCTGATGGTGGCGCAGGGCTACTTCCAGCAGAAGGACTACAAGAACGCTGTTGCCGTGGCCGAGCGCATCGCCAAGGGCCAGGCGAAGCCGAGCGAGGACCTGCTGCAGTTGATGCAGCGCAGCTACTACGAGTTGAAGGACGCGGACGGCACCGCGCGCACGCTCGAGTTGCTGCTCAAGTACTACCCGAGCCCGGACACCTGGGACCGGCTGCTCGGCGGCATCATCGAGCAGACCAAGCACGACCACGAGCTGATCGCGCTCTACCGCCTCTCCGAAGACGTGGGCGCCCTGCGCAAGCCGAACCAGTACATCGACATGACGCAGGCGCTGGTCGTCGGCGGATTCGCCATTGAGGGCCAGCGCGTGCTCGAGAAGGGCATCGCCGGCGGGGCCTTCACGGTGGAGGACCAGGCGCGGGCCCAGCGCACCCTCGAGACGGCCAAGCGCCGCGCCGACGAGCAGCGCAAGGCGCTGGCTGGGGCGGACAAGGCGCTCGCCGCGGCCAAGACGGGCGACGCGGCGTACGAGGTGGGCAAGCTCTACTTCAGCGCCGGCGATTACGCCAAGGCGGTCGCTGCGCTGCAGAAGGCACTGTCGCTCACCGGCCTCACGGACGCGGACGCAGCGAACGCCGAACTCGGCGTTGCGCTCGCCCGCCAGGGCAAGAAGGCCGAGGCGGCCAAGGCCTTCGACGCGATCAAGGACCCGAAGTTCGCGGAGATCGCGAAGCTCTGGAAGCTGCGCCTGCGCTGACCGCCGGGGCCGCCCGTGCCGGCGCGCGGTCGTCCGCAGCCGGCCAGTGTCACGAAAGCATAGGCCCCGTCGCGAAAGCGACGGGGCCTTTTTCTTGATTGCCGGAGCGGATCGCGGCGGCCGGTTGCATCAGCCGGCCGATGCGGGAGCCGGCGTCGCGGCCTGCTGGCCACGAGTCTCGATGAAGAGCTTCCACAGCTTGGCGACCTCGCCGAGCTTCGGGTCGCGGATCTTGCCGAACGCCTCGACCGCCTCGGCGCTCTTGTCGCTGCGCGCGAGTGCTATCCCGAGCAGGGCATTGGCGTCGTCCGCGTCGCTCGCGCCGCCCTTGGCCAGCCCCTTGCGGAACGCGTCGGCTGCCTTGGCGTAGTCGCCGACGCTGAAGAACAGCTTGCCCATCGCCACCATCTCGTTGGCCGATTTCGCGGCCGCGAGCGCGGCGTCGGCGCCGGGCAGTTCCTTGCGATCGGATTCGGCGCCCGACTTGGCACGGGCCAGGTCTCCCTGCGCCCGCGTCAGCGAGTCACCCTTGAAGACGCCGGCCGCCAGGCCGCGTTCGAGCACCTGCTTGGCCTCGGACGGGAATCCGCCTGTCATCAGTGTGGTCGCCATCTCCGAGTACTCTTCGGGCTTCGCCAGCGAGCCGGTGTCGACCATCAGCCGGTAGAGCGCCCGCAGGTCGCGGTCGGACTTGGTCTCGTAGAGTTGGTTGTTGAGCAGGTCGGTCCAGTACTTCTGCGCGGGGTAATTGCGGATCAGCGACTCGAGGGCGCGCATGGTGCCGGGTCGGTCGTTGAGTTCGTAGTTGCTGCGCAGGTTGATCAGCAGCAACTGCTCGTCGGGCTTGGCTGAGCCGGCCGCGGTCTGGGCGTCGATGAAGGCGCGTGCGCCGGCGAAGTCGTCCGAGAGGTAGAGGGCATGCGCGACGATCTTGGCGGCTTCGGCACTGCCGGGCTCGAGTTCCAGGGCCTTCTTGCCGTACTCGACGGTCTTCGGGTAATCCTTGATCTCGTAGCTCAGCTGCGCGAGCGCCTTGTAGCGGCGGGGCAGGTCGGCCTCCGGCACGAACCCGGAATCGATGGCTGCCTTCAGGGTCACGGCGGCACCCGCATAGTCCTGCTTCTGAACCTGCACGAACCAACCGAGCTCGTTGACCATGAACGCCTCGTAGGGCGTCTTCGGCTCGATGGCGGCGGCCTCCGCGAGGGCACCCTGCGCAGCGTCCCAGTTCTTGGCCTGGATCGCCTCCTGGGCCGTGCGCAGCGGCTTGGAGATCTTGGCGCCGATCTTGGGCGTTTCCTTCTTGGCCTCTTTCGTCTCGGCGGCGACCACTGGCGCGGGCACGAGCAGGCCGCCGGCGACGGTCGTGAAGCCAGCGGCCGCCAGGGCGGCCATGAGGATCAGGTTTCTCGTCTTCATCGGTTACCTCGTGCTCCGGGCAGTCCGGGCGTGTAGCCGCTAATTGTATCGCCAGATCGGAGAGGCGCGAACGTCAACCCGTTTCGATCAGTTCGACGAGTTCTCCGGTCGCGCCGATGCAGGTGCAGGCGCGCCGGCCGCCGTACGGCAGGCCGGGCAGCGCGAGCGCGGGGGCCAGCGCGCTCGGCAGCGGGTCGGGCAGATGCCGAATCTCGAAGCTGACCAGGGCGATCGCAGGCGGGAGCTGGCCCGGCGCGCAAGGGCGCGCGGAGGCCTGGATGGGCATCTGGTCCGCCTCGATGTAGCACTGCCCGCCAATCTGGAGGGCGGCGATCGGGTGCCTGTAGTCGCGGGGCAAGCCGAAGCGGGCCGAAAGCACCGAGACGACAGAGGGCATGACCGGCGCGCGCGCGATGCCGAATTGCTCGTGGTAGTAGTCCTGCAGGGCATCGAGGCTGGTGCCGCCGAGGATGACGATGAAGACGCGGTCCACGTCGCTCGCGGCCTCAGGCGTGTCGAAGGCTGCCAGACGTTCCTTGATCTGGGTCAGGTACAGCACTTCGCCAGCCGGGCCAACCACCTGCATCGCGCGGATCTTGTCGCTGAACGAAAGGTCTGCCGGCGGCCCGATCACCCGAAACGGACTGCCGGC
>JALORV010000144.1 GCA_025458735.1 Burkholderiaceae bacterium
GCGCTCGACCTCGACTCCGGCGCGCGCCAGCTCGTACAGCGGCCGGCCCTCCCGCTTCAGTGCCGAATGCATCGGCGGCACCTGCTCGATCTTGCCGACGAAGCGTGACAGCACTGCGTCGACCGCCGCGTCGGTCGCCTCGACCGCTGCCCGTGCGGTCACTTCGCCTTCCGCATCCCCCGTCGTGGTCGTCACACCCAGCAGCAGCGTGGCGCGGTAGGCCTTGTCGGCATCGAGAAGATCGGCCGAGAACTTGGTCGCCTCGCCGAAGGTCAGCGGTAGCAGCCCCGTCGCCATCGGGTCGAGCGTCCCGGTATGCCCGGCCTTGGCGGCATTCAGCAGGCGCCGCGCCTTCTGCAGCGCAAAGTTGGAAGTCATGCCGCCGTGCTTGTCGAGCAGCAGCACCCCATCCACGCGCTCACCGCGCGGCTTGCCCACCTACGCCTCTCGGTCGGTCCGGCCCCGGTTGGCCTCGGCAATCAGCTTGTCGATCTCGATGCCATGCTCGACCGAGGCATCGTGCACGAAGGTCAGCTTCGGGATCGTATGGATCGAGAGCCGCTTGAACAGCAGCGAGTGGAAATAACCCGCCTTTTCATTGAGCACGCGCTGGGCCGCTTCGACCGGCGCGCCGATCGCGGTGAAGTACACCTTGGCGTGCGCGTAGTCCGGCGTCACTTCCACGCCGGTCAGCGTCACCAGTCCCGCCCGCTCGGTCGGGACTTCGCGCTGGATCATCTCGGCCAGATCGCGCTGGATCTGGTCCGCCACGCGCAGTCCGCGCCCGGGCTTCTTTGATGGCTTCATTTGCAGTTATGGTCAAAAAATTCGTCTGGCTTCGCCAGCGAATTTTTCTAACTGGATCGCGCGAAAGCAGGTTTGCACTTTCGCGCGTCCGCTACAGCGTCCGCGCAACTTCCTGGACCTCGAAGATCTCCAGCTGATCGCCTTCCTTGATGTCGTCGTAGCCCTTCAGGCTCAGGCCGCACTCGAACCCGGCCTTCACTTCCTTGACGTCATCCTTGAAGCGCTTGAGCGAGTCCAGCTCGCCCGTCCAGATCACCACGTTGTCGCGCAGCAGGCGGGCGCTGGCGGTGCGCTTGACCACGCCGTCGACCACCATGCAGCCGGCCACGGCGCCAACCTTCGGCACGCGGAAGATCTGGCGGATCTGCACCGTGCCGAGCACCTGCTCGCGCTGCTCCGGTGCCAGCAGGCCCGACAGCGCCGCCTTCACCTCGTCGACCGCGTCGTAGATGATGTTGTAGTAGCGGATGTCGATGCCGTTGCCCTCGGCCAGCTTGCGCGCGGAGACGTCGGCGCGGACGTTGAAGCCGATGATGACCGCCTTCGAGGCCAGCGCCAGGTTGACGTCGCTCTCGGTGATGCCGCCGACCTGCGCGTGCACGACCTGCACCTTGACTTCGTCGGTCGACAGCTTGGTGAGCGCCTGCGTCAGCGCCTCCTGCGAGCCCTGCACGTCGGCCTTGATGATCAGCGGCAGCGTGCGGGCTGCGCCCTCGCCCATGTTCTCGAACATGTTCTCGAGCTTGGCTGCCTGCTGCTTGGCGAGCTTGGTGTCGCGGAACTTGCCCTGGCGGTACAGCGCGATCTCGCGCGCCTTGCGCTCGTCGCCGAGCACGATCAGTTCGTCGCCGGCGGCCGGCACGTCCGACAGTCCCTGGATCTCGACCGGAATCGACGGACCGGCCTCCTGGATCGGCTTGCCCGCCTCGTCGAGCATCGCGCGCACGCGACCGAAGCTCGAGCCGGCCAGCACGACGTCGCCGCGCTTGAGCGTTCCGGCCTGAACCAGCACGGTCGCCACCGGACCGCGGCCCTTGTCGAGCTGCGATTCGATCACGAGGCCCTTCGCCGGTCCGTTTCGGACCGCCTGCAGCTCGCGAACCTCGGCCTGCAGCAGCACGTTCTCTAGCAGTTCATCGATGCCCTTGCCGGTCTTGGCCGATACCGGGATGAACGGCGACTCACCGCCGTACTCCTCCGGCACCACCTCGTTGGCAACCAGCTCCTGCTTGACGCGGTCCGGATTGGCTTCCGGCTTGTCGATCTTGTTGAGCGCGACCACCAGTGGCACGCCCGCGGCCTTCGCGTGCGCGATCGCTTCCTTGGTCTGCGGCATCACGCCGTCGTCGGCCGCCACCACCAGGATGACGATGTCGGTGGCCTTCGCGCCGCGCGCCCGCATCGCCGTGAATGCCTCGTGGCCCGGCGTGTCGAGGAAGGTGATGATGCCGCGCGGCGTCTCGACGTGATACGCGCCGATGTGCTGCGTGATGCCGCCGGCCTCGCCCGCCGCGACCTTGGTGCGGCGGATGTAGTCGAGCAGCGAGGTCTTGCCGTGGTCGACGTGGCCCATGATCGTGACCACCGGCGGCCGGGGCTCGGGCAGCGCTTCGCCCGCCGTCGGCGCGGCGGCTTCGGACTCTGCCAGCAGCGCCTCCGGGTCATCGAGCTTGGCAGCGATCGCGTTGTGCCCGAGTTCGCCGACCACGATCATCGCGGTGTCCTGGTCGAGCACCTGATTGATCGTCACCATCTGGCCCAGCTTCATCAGCACCTTGATGACCTCGGCCGCCTTGACCGACATCTTGTGCGCGAGTTCAGCCACGGTGATGGTCTCCGGCACGGACACATCGCGCACGGTCGGCTCGGTCGGCATCGCCGCGGGCGCACCGTCGCCCTCGTCACGGCCGTGCTTGCGATGTCCCTTCGGCCCGCGCCAGGCGCCGGTACCGCCGGAGGAATCGCCGCGCGTCTTGAGCTGGCGCTTCTTCTGCTGTTCCTCGGACCAGCTCGACGCCAGCTTGCCGCTCTTGATTTCCTTGACGCCCGGCTTCTTGTCGTCCTTCTTCTCGCCCGGCTTGGTCTCGGGTTTCGTCGCCGGCTTGTGCAGCGTGCCGGCAGTCGCCGGCTCGGCCGGCTTCGCCACCTTCTTGGGTGCGGCCATCATGCTCTTGATGGCGGCGACCTCTTCCTCGACCGCGCGGCGCGCGCGCGCCTGGGCTGCGACCGCTTCCTTGGCGGCCAGATCGGCCTCGCGCTGCGCCTGCTCCGCGCGCGCCAGTTCGGCAGCGGCTGCCGCCTCGCGCTCGCGCGCACCCTCGACGTCCTGCTGTTCCTTCTGCTGGGCCGCCGCGAGTTCGCGCTGCGCGCGCTCGGCGCGTTCCCGCGCTTCCTGCATCTGGCGTGCCGTGAACTCGGCCTGCCGCCGCGCTTCTTCCTCGCGCTTGGCGAGTTCGGCCTCGTCGATGACTGGCGCAGCCGGCGCCACCGGCGCTTCGGGCTCGGCGACCGCGTCGTCGCGCTTGACGAACACGCGCTTCTTCCGCACCTCGACCTGGATCGTGCGCGCCTTGCCCGACGCGTCGGCCTGCTTGATCTCGGTCGTCTGCTTGCGCGTCAGCGTGATCTTCTTCTTCTCGGCAGCCTCGCCGCCGTGGGCCTTGCGCAGCGACTCCAGCAGGCGCGCCTTGTCGTCATCGGACAGCGCGTCGCCCTCGGCCTGCTTGACCACGCCGGCCGCCTTCAGCTGCTCGAGCAGCAACTGCGGCGGAACCTTGAGTTCCGTCGCAAACTGGGCCACGGTTGTGCTTGCCATAGCGCTCCCTACTCCTGCTTACGCTGCTTTTCCTGCCTGCCCTGCCTGCCGGACGGCCGCTGCCGCCGGTTACTGCTCCGCCGACTCGAACCAGTGTGCGCGCGCGGCCATGATCAGGGCGCGGGCCCGCTCGTCGTCGATGCCGGTCATCTCGATCAGCTCGTCCACCGCCAGCTCGCCGAGGTCGTCGCGCGTGCGGATCGCGTTCTCCGCCAGCCTGGCCGCGAGATCGGCATCCATGCCCTCGAGCTCGAGCAGATCTTTCTCGGCCTGCTCGAGGTTCTCCTCGCGCTTGATCGCCTCGGTCAGCAGGGCGTTGCGCGCGCGGTTGCGCAGTTCCTCGACGGTTTCCTCGTCGAAGGCCTCGATTTCCATCAGCTCGTTGACCGGCACGTAGGCGATCTCTTCGAGCGTCGAGAAACCCTCGGCGATCAGGATGTTGGCGATCTCTTCGTCGACGTCGAGCTTCTCGATGAAGGTCTGCCGCACGCCGACCTGTTCGCTTTCCTGCTTCTGCGCCGATTCCTCGGCCGTCATGATGTTGATCTGCCAGCCGGTGAGTTCGGAGGCGAGCCGCACGTTCTGGCCGCTGCGGCCGATCGCGATCGCGAGGTTGTCCTCGTCGACCACGACGTCCATCGCGTGCTTGTCCTCGTCGACGACGATCGAGCTGAC
>JALORV010000145.1 GCA_025458735.1 Burkholderiaceae bacterium
TGATTTGCCCCCGCGGCGCGAACCGAAGATAATTCGCGCCCGCGGCGGATTAGCTCAGCTGGTTAGAGCAGAGGAATCATAATCCTTGTGTCCGGGGTTCGAGTCCCTGATCCGCCACCAAACTTCCTGCCGATGATGCGCACGCTGCGGTCCTCCCTTGTGGCAATTGCCCTCGCAGCGGCGATCGCCGGCTGCGGCAGTTCGAACAAGGCGCTGCCGGATGGCAGCCGTATCGGCACCATGTCGACCGGCCAGCTGCCTGAAGTCAGTATCGACGGCAAGGCGATGCGCCTGGCGCCGGGCGCGCGCATCTACTCCACACGGACGCGACCGGCCAGGTGCAGCAGGTCTGGGTGCTGCCCGCCGAGCGCTGAGCCCCGCTTCGGTGCTGCTGCGGAGCGCACCGCCGTAAGATGTAACGGACTGAACGAACACTCCCCCTCTCGCCACCGGCTCTACACCGGCCCGCGAACATGACGACTGCCAAGCTGTACATCCGCACCTTCGGGTGCCAGATGAACGAGTACGACTCGGACAAGATGGCCGACGTGCTGCACGCGGCCGACGGCCTGGTGCCGACGGACCGGCCGGAGGACGCCGATGTCATCCTGTTCAACACCTGCTCGGTGCGCGAAAAGGCGCAGGAAAAGGTCTTCTCGGACCTCGGCCGCGTCCGCCACCTGAAACAGCTCAAGCCTGATCTGGTGATCGGTGTCGGCGGCTGCGTCGCGAGCCAGGAGGGCGCGGCGATCGTTGCGCGCGCGCCGTACGTCGACGTGGTGTTCGGTCCGCAGACGCTGCACCGCCTGCCGCAACTGATTGAGGCGCGCCGGCGCACCGGGCGTCCGCAGGTGGACATCTCGTTTCCGGAGATCGAGAAGTTCGACCACCTGCCGCCGCCGCGGGTGGAGGGGGCCAGCGCCTTCGTCTCGATCATGGAAGGCTGCAGCAAGTACTGCAGCTTCTGCGTCGTGCCGTACACGCGCGGGGAGGAGATCTCGCGGCCGCTCGACGATGTGCTGACCGAAGTGGCCGACCTCGCCGATCACGGCGTGCGCGAAGTCACGCTGCTGGGGCAGAACGTCAACGCCTGGCGTGGCGCCCCGGGCGCTGGCGTCGAGGGCGCCGACTTCGCGCTGCTGCTGGAGTACGTCGCCGCCGTCCCGGGCATCGAGCGCATCCGCTACACCACCTCGCACCCGAAGGAGTTCACGCCGCGGCTGATCGCGGCCTACGAGCGCATCCCGGCACTGGTCAGCCATGTGCACCTGCCGGTGCAGTCGGGCAGCGATCGCGTGCTGGCCGCGATGAAGCGCGGCTACACGGCGCTCGAGTACAAGTCGATCGTGCGACGGCTGCGGCAGGCGCGGCCCGGCATCTCGCTGTCGACGGACTTCATCGTCGGCTTTCCGGGCGAGACGGAAGACGACTTCGAGCGGACCATGGCGCTGGTCGAGGAACTCGACCTCGATGCCTCCTTCTCGTTCGTCTACAGCCGCCGGCCCGGCACGCCGGCCGCTGACCTCGCCGACGACACGCCGGCGGCACTCAAGCTCGCCCGCCTGCAGCGACTGCAGGCGGCGCTCAACGACAACGTGGCACGCATCAGCGAAGCGATGGTCGGCAGCACGCAGAGAATCCTGGTCGAAGGTCCGTCGCGCCGCGATGGCGAAGAACTGATGGGACGCACCGAGAACAATCGGATCGTCAACTTCGCCGGGCCGGCCCGGTTGATCGGGAAAATGGCGAGCGTGCGCATCACCCGCGCGCTCCCGCACTCGCTGCGCGGCGAAGTCGTGCAGCGCGAGTCGGCGACGGCGGCAGCCTGACGCCGGAGCCTCTACACTCACTGCGTGGCTCGACGCGGTTCCACCTCGAAGAAAGTACTGACGTTCGCGACGGACGCGGACAACGACGACCTGGCCAACGTCACCGGCCCGCTCGACTCGAACCTGCGGCAGATCGAGACCGCGCGGGCATCAGTTCCGGGTCGAGGGTGGAAGCCAGTCCGCGCCAGCGGCGGTGGCGGTGCTCGAGCACTTCCTGGCGCGCGCGCGCCGCACCGGCCGGCCGGTTTCGATCGACGATATCCAGCTTTACTTCGTCGAGCAGCGCGGGCAGCGTGGCGCGCACGCGGCTCCGATCGCTGTGGGCGAAAGCCAGCCGCAGTTGCATACGCGCCGGCCGGACCTGCACGGACGCACGCCGCGGCAGCACGACTACATCGCGGCGATGCTGGGGCACGACATCACCTTCGGCATCGGCCCGGCCGGCACCGGCAAGACCTATCTCGCAGTGGCCGCCGCGGTGGACGCGCTCGAGCGCGACCTCGTCAAGCGCATCGTGCTGACGCGGCCGGCGGTGGAAGCGGGCGAGCGGCTCGGCTTCCTGCCGGGCGACCTCGCGCAGAAGGTCGACCCCTACCTGCGGCCGCTGTACGACGCGCTGTTCGACCTGCTCGGCTTTGACAAGACGCAGCGCCTGCTCGAGCGCCAGACCATCGAGATCGCGCCGCTCGCCTACATGCGCGGGCGGACGCTCAACCAGGCCTTCGTGATCCTTGATGAGGCGCAGAACACCACGCGCGAGCAGATGAAGATGTTCCTGACGCGCATCGGCTTCGGCTCGAAGGCCGTCGTGACCGGCGACGTCACGCAGATCGACCTGCCGCGCGGCACGGCCAGCGGCCTGGTCGAGGCGCAGTACGTGCTGGCCGAAGTGCGCGGCATGGCCTTCACCTACTTCACCGCGGCCGATGTCGTGCGGCATCCGCTGGTCGGGCGCATTGTCGAGGCCTACGAGGCGGCGGAGGCGCGCGCGGCGCAGGAGGCGACGGCGGAAACGCCGCAAGCCGGCCGGCCGGCGACGCGTCGGCGGCCGGCCTGATGCCCGCCCTTGAGCTGGCGGTACAGGGCGCCGCGCGCTTTGCGGCGCTGCCGGCGCGGGCAACATTGAAGCGATGGGTGCTCGCGGCGCTCGACCGCGACGCGGACATCACGCTGCGCTTCGTCGATGCGCGCGAGGCCCGCCGCCTGAACCGCGACTACCGTGGCAAGGACTACGCGCCGGACGTCCTGACCTTTGCCTATGCGCTGGCCCCCGTGGCGCGGGCCGACATTGTCGTCTGCCCGGCGGCCGCCAAGCGGGGTGCCCGCGAGCGGCGGGTGCCCGTGCGCAACCATCTGGCGCACCTGGTCGTGCACGGCACGCTGCACGCGCTTGGACACGATCACGACCGTGCCGCGGCGGCGCGCGCAATGGAGTCGCGCGAGGTGGCGGTGCTGGCTGCCCTCGGCTACGACGATCCTTACGCCGGTCAGCGTGTCGGCGGCGGCGCCGCTGCGGGGCGGGCCGGGTTGGGGTCATAGCCCGGCGGCAGCTCGAGCCGGATGGCCGGGTCGCGCGGCGCACGCTCGCGGAAGGCCTTCACCTCGCCGTGCAGGCTGGTGATCATCGCGCTCACGGCCTCCTCGAAGCCGCGCGTGCGGGCGGCCCGGGAGGTCTCGGTGAAGCCGACCATCGTGGCGCTGCCCTTGACGTTGGAGGTGCCGGCCGCGCGCATCAGCAGCCGGCGACTGCGGACATCGAACACGGCCGTCTCCACGGCCGTCATCACGTCGTAGCGATCGCCCTTGACCAGGTAGGCACCGACCAGCGTCCAGTACAGCATCGACCACTCGCTGGCATCCGCATGCTGCACCTGGTCGTACGAAATCAGCGCGATGACGTCGAGCCGCAGCAGCGAGGCCACGCGATCGAGATTGGCGAAGCCCCCGCCCGGCTCCAGGTACAGCGACGGCACGGCTTCGATCTGGCTGATGAACGGGTAGCCGGCAAAGGCCTCGCGTACCTGGCCGGCGAGCCGCAGACGCTCGCTCTCCGGCAGCCGGAAGGTCGGCTCCGCCGTGTCGGGCACGAACGCGACCCCGATCCTGAAAGGCACCTTGATCACCGCCACCGTGTTCGGGGTCGGCGGGACCTCCTGAGACCCCGGGTAAAGGAAGGAAACGACCGAGGCGACCTGGCGCTGGCGGTTCGATTTCTCCGATGAAGCGCAGCCGATCAGTCCGACGGTCGCTGCCAGGATCAGCAAAAACCCGAAGAAGCGACGCATGGCACCTCCGAAGTGGAAGCGGACAGGAACACTGTCTGCCTGGCCGGAGGTGGCAGCATTGATCGACAGCAAGCGTTGGTGGCGGCGAGTGAACACTGACCAACGCTGCCATTGCACTGGCGTGGCCGGCGCAATCCCGTCACCAAGTCGAGCAATGCCTCGTGTATTCTGGATTGATCGTCAATTGCGGGTGAAGTCGACGGTCGTCCTGGTCGACGCTGCCCCGAACCGATGCCAGACCCTTCCCCCGGCGGCCCCGACGCCCGCCACAAGCACAAATCCCTGCTCGAACGCCTGACCGCGTTCATCTTCCGCGAACCGGGCAACCGGGAGGAACTCCTCGAAGCGCTGCACGAGGCGCACGAGCGCAACCTGCTCGACGCCGACGCGATGTCGATGATCGAAGGCGTGCTGCAGGTCTCGGAACTGCGTGCGCGCGACCTGATGATCCCGCGGCCGCAGATGGACGTGGTGGACATCGCCGAGCCGCCGGAGAAGTGGATTCCCTTCGTCATCGAGACGGCGCACTCGCGCTTCCCGGTGATCGACGGCAGCCGCGACCACGTGATCGGCATCCTGCTCGCCAAGGACCTGCTGCGCTATTACACCGAGGATGACTTCGACGTGCGCGCCAGCCTGCGGCCGGCGGTGTTCATTCCGGAGAGCAAGCCGCTCAACGTGCTGCTGCGGGATTTTCGTGCCAACCGCAACCACATCGCGATCGTGGTCGACGAATACGGCGGCGTGGCCGGCCTGATCACCATCGAGGACGTGCTGGAGCAGATCGTCGGCGACATCGAGGACGAGTACGACTTCGACGAGAGCGACGACGCGATCATCGCCGAGGACGGCGGCAAGTACCGCGTCAAGGCACTGACCGCGATCGACCAGTTCAACGAGACCTTCGGCACCCGCTATCCGGATACCGACTTCGACACGATCGGCGGGCTGGTCACCGACCACTTCGGACGGGTGCCGAAGCGGGGCGACTTCGTCGAGGTGGGCGACATGCGCTTCGAGGTGCTGCGCGCCGATGCGCGGCAGGTGCATCTTTTCCTGGTCAACCGCGTGCCCAAGACCGTCGTGCGCGAGTTTCTCGAGGCGAGCGAGCAGTCCACCCCGTCCTGACGGCGCGCTGCGCCACGGCCCCACCGGCGGCGCTGGCATGATCGCGCCTTTCCACGCCGGACCACTTTCCCCACGATGAAGTCCGCCGGAATCTCCGGCCTCGGGCTCGGCTTGCCGGCGGCGGCCGGCGCAGGCGTGCTGCAGGCGCTGTCGTTCGCGCCTTGGAACCTGCCCTGGCTCCAGGTGCTGGCAACGGCGGCGCTCTTCATGCTCGCCGCGCGGGCCGGGTCGGTGCGGGCCGCGGCACTGCTGGGATTTGCCTTCGGCCTGGGCTGGTTCGGCGTGGGCGTGTCGTGGGTCTACATCAGCATGCACGTCTACGGGCTGATGCCGGCGATCCTCGCAGGCGCCGCCACGGCGGCCTTCTGTGCCTTCCTCGCGCTCTACCCGGCGCTGGCGCTCGGTCTGGCACACGGGCTGGCGCCCTCGCCCCTGATGCGGCTGGCGCTGGTGCTGCCGGCCTGCTTCGCGCTGGCCGACTGGCTGCGCGGCACGCTGTTCACCGGCTTCCCCTGGCTGGCCAGCGGCTATGCCCACACGGATGGGCCGCTGGCAGGGTTTGCGCCGGTGCTCGGCGTCTACGGGATCGGCCTGCTCGCCGCCCTGCTGGCCGGTGCGCTGGCGCTGCTGTCCTTGCCGCTTGCGCGGCGCGGTGCGCGCGGCACGCTGTGGTCGGCCGCCGTTCTCGCCTCGGTCCTCGCGGGCGGGCTGCTGCTCGGCGCGCAGCGCTGGACGCAGCCGGCCGGCGCGCCGATCCGCGTCAAGCTGGTGCAGGCCAACCTGCCGCAGGAGCAGAAGTTCACCGCGCAGGGACTGGTGCGCGCCTTCGACGACCACTGGGCGCTGATGCAGGGCGAGCGCGTCGACCTGGTCGCGCTGCCTCGGCGTGTTCATCGAGGAGCCCGGCAACGCCTACTTCAACAGCGCCGTGGGCATCGCGCCCGGCAGCCTCGAGTTCCAGCGCTACAGCAAGCAGCAACTGGTGCCGTTCGGCGAGTTCATCCCGCCAGGCTTCCGCTGGTTCATCGACCTGATGCGCATGCCGATCGGGGACCAGCAGCGCGGCGCGCCCGACCAGCCGCCGATGCAGCTCGCCGGGCAGCGCATCGCGGTCAACATCTGCTACGAGGACCTGTTCGGTCACGTGATCCGCCGCGCCTGGCACGATCCGCAGCGCGCGCCGACCCTGATGCTCAACCTGTCCAACCTCGCCTGGTTCGACGACTCGATCGCGCTGGCGCAGCACCTGCAGATCTCGCGCATGCGGGCGCTCGAGACCCAGCACCCGATGCTGCGGGCGACCAACACCGGGGCCACCGCGATCGTCGACGCCGCGGGCCGCGTCACCGCGCAGCTGCCCTTCAACACCGCTGCGGCGCTGGTGGGCGAGGTACAGGGACAGCAGGGCCTGACGCCCTGGCTGCGCTGGGGCGACGCACCGGCGCTGGCGCTCGCAGTCGCGCTGCTGCTGGCGGCGGTCGCACCCAGGCTCCGGCGCCCGGGTCGGCGCGCCGATAGCCTCTAGAATCGACGCCAGCAAAGCGGCCTGTGAGGTCGCGCAGGCAACATCGATGATCACCTTTCAGGAAGCGATCCTGCGTCTGCAGGAATACTGGAACCGGCAGGGCTGCGCGCTGCTGCAGCCGATCGACCTCGAGGTCGGCGCCGGCACCTCGCACACCGCGACGTTCCTGCGCGCGATCGGCCCGGAGCCGTGGCGCGCGGCCTACGTGCAGCCTTCGCGCCGGCCGAAGGACGCGCGCTACGGCGACAACCCCAATCGCCTGCACCAGCACCATCAGTACCAGGTGGTGCTCAAGCCCTCGCCGCCCGACATCCTCGACCTGTACGTCGGCTCGCTGCACGCGCTCGGCATCGACACGAAGAAGAACGACATCCGCTTCGTCGAGGACAACTGGGAGAACCCGACGCTGGGCTGCTGGGGGCTCGGCTGGGAAGTCTGGATGAACGGCATGGAGATCACGCAGTTCACCTACTTCCAGCAGGTCGGCGGACTCGAGTGCCGGCCGATCACCGGCGAGATCACCTATGGGCTGGAGCGGCTGACGATGTACCTGCAGGACATCGACAACGTCTACGACCTCGTCTACACGCGCTGGAAGGACCGCGGCATCGAGCGCGTGCTGAGCTACGGCGACGTGTTCCGCCAGAACGAGGTCGAGCAGAGCGTCTACAACTTCGAGGCGAGCGAGCCGGAGGTGCTGCTCGGCCAGTTCGGCCTGTTCGAGCGCGAGGCCCAGCGCCTGATGGCGGCGCAGCTGGCGCTGCCCGCCTACGAGATGGTGCTCAAGTGCAGCCACACCTTCAACCTGCTCGACGCGCGCGGGGCGATCAGCGTCACCGAGCGCGCCGGCTACATCGGCCGCATCCGCAACCTCTCGCGGGCGGTGGCGCAGAGCTATTTCGAGTCGCGCGAGCGGCTCGGCTTCCCGATGGCCGCTGACGGCGCGCAGAAGGTGGCGGCATGACGGCCGTCGCTTCGCTGCTGGTCGAACTGCAGACCGAGGAACTGCCGCCGAAGGCGCTCAAGGCGCTGTCGGAGGCGTTCGCGGCCGGCATCGAGGCGAGCCTGTACGGCGGCAAGTTCCTCGCCGCCGACAGCCGCGTCACCGCCTACGGCACGCCGCGCCGGCTGGCGGTGCACATCACGCAGGTGGCCGCGCGTTCGGCCGACCAGCCATTCCGCCAGAAGCTGATGCCGCTCGCGGTTGCGCGCGATGCGGCGCGCAACTGGACGCAGGCTTTCGTGAAGAAACTCGAAGCGATGGGGCGCGGCCACCTGGCGCGGATCCCGCTCGGCACCGTCGAAGGCGCGGACGCACTGCAGGTCGAGAGCGACGGCAAGGCCGAGGCGATCTTCCTGCACGGCGTGACGGCCGGCCGGCCGCTGCACGCCGCCCTGCAGGCGGCACTGGACGAGACGCTGGCCGGCCTGCCGATCCCGAAGGTGATGAGCTACCAGCTGGCCGACGGCCACTCGACCGTGCAGTTCGTCCGTCCGGCCCATCGGCTGGTGGCCATGCATGGCCACGAGGTGGTCCCGGTCGGCGTGCTCGGCCTGACGGCGGGCACCAAGACGCTCGGCCATCGCTTCATGTGCCGGGGCGAACTGGTGATCCGCTCGGCCGACACCTATGCGAGCCAGATGATCGAGGAAGGCCGGGTGGTCGCGTCCTTCGAGGAGCGACGGCGCCGCATCGAGGCGCAGCTCGCCGGCGCGGCCGAAGCGCTTGGCGCAACCGTGATGGCACCCGACGCGCTGCTCGATGAAGTCACCGCGCTGGTCGAGTGGCCGACCGTGTACGCCTCGGGCTTCGAGCCGGAGTACCTGCAGGTGCCGCAGGAGTGCCTGATCCTGACGATGCAGCAGAACCAGAAGTACTTTGCGCTGAAGAATGCGCAAGGTGACCTGATCGACCGCTTTCTGCTGGTGTCCAACCTCGAGGCCAACAATCCCGAGGCGATCATTTCCGGCAACGCCCGAGTCGTCCGCGCCCGGCTCGCCGACGCGAAGTTCTTCTACGACCAGGATCGCCGCCAGACGCTGGAAAGCCGGGTGACCGGCCTTGCAAGCGTGGTCTACCACAACAAGCTCGGCACCCAGCTCGAGCGCGTCGAGCGCGTCACCGGCATCGCGGTCGGCATCGCGCGCGAACTGGGGCTCGACATCACGCACGTCGAGCGCGCCGCACGGCTGGCCAAGGCCGATCTGCGCACCCTGATGGTCGGCGACGCTGGCGGGACTGTTCGGCATCGGCGAGAAGCCGACCGGCGAGCGCGATCCGTATGCGCTGCGCCGCCACGCGCTCGGCGTGCTGCGGATGCTGAAGGAGGGCGCGCTGCCGCTCGATCTGGGCGCACTGGTCGACCGCGCGCTCGCAGCCTTCCCGGCCGGCATGCTGAAGGATGCCGGCGCCCGCGTCGCGCTGCTCGCTTTCTGCAACGACCGGCTGGCCGGCCTGCTGCGCGACGAAGGCTATGGCGCGCACGAGATCGAAGCAGTGCTTGCGGGCGGCGCGCTGCGCGTCGACCGCGTGCCGCAGCGGCTCGCCGCCGTGCGCGCTTTCCTGGCGCTGCCGGAGTCCGCCAGCCTGGCCGCAGCCAACAAGCGCATCGGCAACATCCTGAAGAAGGCCGACGCCGTGCCGGATGGCTTCGATACTGCGCTGCTGTCCGAGCCTGCCGAACAGGAGCTTGCGGCCGCGTTCGCGCGCATCAAGCCGGTGAGCGACGGGCAGTTCGCCGCCGGTAACTACACCGCGATGCTCACTTCGCTCGCGCCGCTGAAGCTGCCGGTCGATGCGTTCTTCGACAACGTCATGGTCAACGTCGACGATGCCGGGATCCGCGCCAATCGCCTCGCCCTGCTGGCCGCCTTGCGGTCGCAGATGAACCGCGTGGCTGACCTGTCGCTGCTGGCGGCGGGCTGAGCCGGACCGCGCCGGCGCGAGGCCCGCCATGTTCCGCCTGCGCGCGATCCTGTACGTCGTCGTGATGACGCTGGCGGTGGCGCCCTGGTCGTTCGTCGTGCTCGCCTCCTGGGTCACGCCGCCGACGACGCGCTACCGGCTGTGCGCGATGTGGACCCGGCTGGCGATCTACATGGCCAAGTGGATCTGCGGCGTCACCTGGCGCGTCGAAGGCTGGCACCACCTGCCCGACGGCCCGGCGATCGTGCTGCCCAAGCACCAGAGCACCTGGGAGACCTTCTGGCTGCCGACCTTCCTGCCGCGGCGGCTGTCGTTCGTCTACAAGCGCGAGCTGCACCTGATCCCGTTCTTCGGCTGGGGCATTGCCACGGTCGGCATGATCAACATCGACCGTTCGCGCGGGCAGGATGCCTTCGAACAGGTGGTCATGCAGGGCCAGAACCACCTGCGCGACGGCTGGTGGATCGTGATCTTTCCCGAAGGCACGCGCACCGCGCCCGGCTCGACCCGGCGCTACAAGACCGGTGGTGCGCGGCTGGCGGTGCGCACCGGCGTGCCGGTGCTGCCGATCGCCGTCGACGCAGGCGAAGTGTGGCCGCGCGGCGTGTTCATCAAGCGGCCGGGCGTGGTCACGGTCAGCATCGGACCGCTGATCCAGACCACCGGCAGGACGCCCGACCAGGTCAACTCCGAAGTCGAACGATGGATCGAAACGGAGATGCGACGCCTGGCGCCGCATCGGTACAGCGGTCCGTATGAGCCGAACCGCGCGTCGAACAGCGAGGCTGTGCGCGCGCCATCTGCGCCGGCAGGCAGTGCGGAGGCACCATCCGACGCCTGAGATCAGCCCCGCCGGAACAGCTGTCGCTCTCGCTTGCGCCGGTCGACGCTAGGCCTGCGGCCGCGCCCGAAACCGCTGACGACGCGCGGTTGCGTCGCATGCAGCTCGGCACCGACATCGTCACCTACCGGCTGCGGCGCGCGCGGCGTCGCTCGATCGGCTTCCAGATCGACGACCGCGGACTCACGATCAGCGCGCCGCGCTGGGTGCCGTTGCGCGAAATCGAGGCGGCGATCGCCGAGAAGCGGCGCTGGATCACCGCCAAGCAGCGCGAGTGGCACGACTGGCGATCGCGGCGCCGGCTGCCGCTGATGCGCTTCGTCGAAGGTGCGGTGCTGCCGGTGCTGGGCGTCGACGTGACCCTGCGCCTGTGCGCAGGCGCGGCCGGCACGCGCCGCGAGGGCGACGAGCTGCATCTGGCGCTGCCTGCCGAGGCCGCCGAGCAGCAGGTGCGCGACGTGGTGCAGGCCTGGCTGCAGGCCGAGGCGCGGCGCGTGTTCCAGCAGCGCATCGACCGCTTCGCCGACCAGCGGCACCCGCGCTATGCCGGCTGGACGCTGTCGTCGGCGCGCTCGCAGTGGGGCTCGTGCACGCACGACGGGCGCATCCGGCTGAGCTGGCGCCTGATCCACTTCGCACTGCCCGTCATCGACTACGTGGTGGCGCACGAGCTGGCGCACCTGGCCGAACTGAACCACGGGCCGCGCTTCTGGCAGGCGGTGGCCCAGCTGCTGCCGGGCTTCGAGGCCGCGCGCGACGAGATCCGCCGGGTCGACATCAGCGCGCTGCCGGTATAGGTCGGATACGACTTTCCGCTGGAGCCCTGCGATGAGAATCCTGCACACCATGCTGCGCGTCGGCGACCTGCAGCGCTCGATCGACTTCTACACCGGCGTCATGGGCATGACGCTGCTGCGCAAGACCGACCGTCCGCAGCAGAAGTATTCGCTTGCCTTCGTCGGCTATGGCGACGAGCGCGATGGCGCCGTGCTGGAGCTGACCTACAACTATGGCGTCGACCGTTACGACCTCGGCACCGCCTTCGGGCACATCGCCATCGCGGTCGACGATGCCGCGGCCGCCTGCGATCGCATCCGCGCTGCGGGCGGGACGGTCACGCGCGAGGC
>JALORV010000005.1 GCA_025458735.1 Burkholderiaceae bacterium
GTCGGCGGTGGCGCGGCCACCCGGCTCGTCGATGTCGCTCACGATCACGAAAGCGCCTTCGGCCACGAAGGCCTGCGCGATGGCGGCGCCGATGCCGCGTGCGGCGCCGGTCACAAGCGCCACCCTGTTGAACAAGCGGGACATGCCGATGCTCCTGCAGGCGTTCGACACAGGCCTAGCGAACGGCGGTCGCGGGATCCCAGAACAGCCCCAGGGCGAGCGCCGCCAGGGTGACGGCCTCGGCCGGTGCGTCGCGGCTGCGGTGCAGTCGGGGCTTGTCGCCGGTGAGTTCCAGGGCTGCCACGGGCTTGCCGTCACGCAGCATCAGGTAGCCGGCGGGCTGCGCCAGCGACAGCGGTGTGCCCTGCAGTTCGTGCACCGAGCGCAAGTCCAGCACCGCCGTGCCCGACACGATGCGGCCCCGGCGTTCGTCGCGGCCGAAGCCGGAATTCGCCCGATGCTCGCTCAGTTCGAGTTGTGCGACGTGCGCACCATCGAAGCGGCAGCTCAACGCGAGCGGCTTCAGGGCGGCGCTGATCACGCCGGCATTGCCCTCGAGCCGTCGTGCGGCGCAGTCGGCGTTCGTGGTGCCTGTCGGCCCGTCCAGCGCGAAGCGCAGCGATACCTTGTCGCGGCCGATGAGGCCGAAGAGGTCGAGACGGTCAGCGCCGCGCTCGTACCGCACCGTGTGGCCTGCGAGCTTCAGCCGGCCTTCGCGGCCGAACTTCAGCCCTTCGAACGTCTCGGCCGGCGCGCTGGCCAGCGGCTCAGGCAAGGCCATGCGCGCGGTGGGCGGCGACGCACAGGCCGCCGCCAGCATCGCGCTGGCCAATGACATCACCAAGGGATGTAGCCTCATGAGGGGTCTCTCACGGTTCCAGATCGGCATGCTTCGCTCATTCGTACAGCGCGCCGCGCGTTGCGAAGGTCGCGAAGTTGTCCTCGCCTCCGACCACGAGCACGCGGCCGTCGCTCAGCCGCGTGGCGCTGTGGAACAGCACCTCGGCCGGCAGCAGCGGCAGCGCGCGCTGCGCGCCACCGTTCAGGGCGGCCCGGTACGAGTGCCCGGTGGTACTGCTGAACTCGCTCGTGGTCTGTCCGCCGAACAGCAGCAGCTCGTCGTTGGGCGTCATCACCCCGGCCGCGAACACACGTGCACTGTTGAGCGCGGGCATCGTGGCGAAGGTCTGTGTCGCGGGCTGGAAGCGCCACACCGCCGACAACAGCGTCCCGAAGGCCGTGCCGCCTATGCCGCCGGCGATCAGCACGCTGCCGTCGGACAGGCGGTGGGCACTGTGCAGCCAGCGTCGTTCGGCTGGCGCGGTGGCAACAGCCGAGAATGTCTCGGTGCGGGGATCGAAGATCTCGGCGAGCACGTACGCGTTCGCCGGTGTCTGGCCACCGACGACCAGCACGCGGCCATCGGCCAGCAGCGTCGCGCTGGCGTATTCGCGGGTGTGCGCCATGCGTTGTGCCACCAGGCGCCAGGTGCGCGTCGCGGGATCCCAGATCTCGACGCTGTCGCGGTTGAGTCCGCCGATCGCGAGCACACGGCCATCGGCAAGCACGACGGCCGCGTGGCGGCTTCGAGGTTGCGCCAGTACGCCAGCGCGCACCGCAGCACCCGTGCGCTCGTCCACCAGCTCGGCGAACGGGGCCTGGTTCACGCTGGTGACGCCCCCGAAGACCAGCACGGCGCCGTTGGTCAGACGCACGGCACTGTGGCCGGCGCGGCCGGTGGCGAGCTGGCCGATGCGCGTGAAGCCGCGCGTCGCGGGATCGAAGCGGTCTATCAACGACGACAGGGTGGACTCGCCGCGCGAGCCGCCGATGATCAACGCCCCACCGTCGGCTGTGGCCACGGCGGCATGAGAGCTGACTGCGGGCGCGGCGAAGGTCTGGTAGCGGTCGCGAAACACCACCGGCAGCGCGAGCGAGCGGCTCGCCGGAGCCTGGCCCGGCGCTTCGACGACGAGGCGGTACTGCCGGCCCGCATCGAGAACGCCGGTGTTGACAGCGGTGCCGCTGAACACGGCGCCAATGCCAGGCTCGATGCGCCCGGCGCCGCCACTGAAGCGCACGCGCAGTTGTGCTCGTTCCCCGACGAAGTAGCTTGTGCGGTCGCCGCTGAACTCCTGGATCTCAGGCGCGGTACCGGCATCCCAGCCGCCGCCGCAGGCGGTCAGAGCGGCGGCGCCGGACAGCGCCAACAGCAAGGTGCGGCGCTGAGGTCGAGGGGTCGAGAGGTCTTCGTTCATCGTATATCGTCCTGCCGTGGGCTGTGTCGATCGATGCGGCGCACTGTAGGAATCGCGGCGTGACCGGGGCGTGACCGGCGCGCGCGCTGTCGGTAACGCCCTGCGCACTCACTGTTCGTTGCGATGCCGTCACTGCAACTGCACGGTCCCCCCGAGGTGAGATTCGACGATGGCCGGGTGCTGCCGCTGTCGGCGCGCGAGGCCGTCTTGCTCGCCTGGTTGCATCTGGAAGGGCCGACGCCCCGCGCCGTCGTGGCGGGGCGCCTGTGGCCAGCCGGCGACGACGGCAAGGCGCGCGCCAATCTGCGCCAGACGCTGCTGCGACTGAAGCGTGCCGCAGGTGACGTGCTGGCCGAGAGCGAAGGCATCCTCAGGCTCGCGCCGGACGTGATCGTGGCTCCGCCGGGCGACGCGGCCGGGCTCCACCGCTTGTTGGGACCGCTGGAGTTCGACGACGCGCCCGAGCTGGCGGAGTGGTTGCAGTCAAGGCGTGACGCTCTTGAGCGCGAGCGTCAGCGGGAACGGCTGCGTCAGGCACAGGCGTTGCTCGATGTCGGCGACAGCGCGGGCGCGCTGGCGGTGGCCGACGCACTGTTGGCCGCCGATGCTGCCGTCGAAGAAGCGCATCGGCTGCGTATGCAGGCCCTCTTCGCGCGCGGTGACCGTGCGGCCGCCATCGCCGCCTGGGACGAATGCCGGCTTGCCTTGCGCCGCGCCTTCGGGATCGCGCCCAGTGCGGCGACGAACGAGCTGGGCCGCACGATCCTCGCCTCGGAATCTGCGGAGGTGGAGGCGCCTTTGCCGCGCGCAATGCCCGAGGCGCTGCGCCGCCCGCCGCAGCTGATCGGGCGCGAGGACGTGTTGCGCTCGATCGCGAACGCCTTCGCGCAGGGTTACGGCGTGGTGGTGGCCGGGCCCGGCGGGGTGGGAAAGAGCCGCGTGCTCGCCGAGGCGATGCGTGCGATGCAGCCTGCGATCCGCGTTGGCGGGCGTCCTGGCGATGCGGTGCTGCCGGGCGCGCTGGCCTCCCGGCTCGTCGCGGCGGCGATCGCTCGCTTCGACCCGGCGCTCGATGCCACCACGCGCGCCGACATCGCCCGCCTGCTGCCCGGAGGGCCCGATCACGGCCAGGCGCTGCAATCGGCGCTCGAGCACCGCCGCGTGCTCGCTTCGGTGGCGCGAACGATGCTGGCGTGCCACGCCCGCGGCATGCGGCTCGTCGTGGTGGATGACCTGCAGTTCGCCGACGACGTGAGCATCGCGGCGATCGGCGTGGTCATTGGCGGCTGGCTCGCGAACCCGCCGGACAGCGCAGCGCTGCCACTGTTCGGCTGCCGCCCCGACGAGTTGCGGCCGCCGGCTGCCGAACTCGTGCAGATGCTGCAAGGCAGCCGGCGCGGTGTGCGCATCGACCTTGCGCCCCTGTCCGCCGGTGATGTGCTCCGGCTGCTCGACACGCTCCCGCTGCAAGTCGACGACCCCGAAGACCTTGGGGCGGCCTTGTACGCCCGCGTGGGCGGCAATCCCGCCTTCTTGCTGGAATCGATCAAGGCGCTGTGGCCCGACGGCCTCTCGCAATGGAAGCCCGGCACCCCGCTGCCGGTGCCCGAGACGCTGGTTGATTCCGTGAGGCAACGCTTGACGCGCCTTTCCGGGGAAGCCTTGCAGCTGGCTCAGCTAGCCTCGGTGGCGCAGAGCGACTTCTCACTCTCGCTGACGTCGGTGGCGTTCAACCGTGCGCCTCTGGCGCTCGCGCCTTTGTTCGCCGCACTCGAAGCGGCGCAGGTGCTGGACGTCAACGGTTTCAGCCACGACCTGGTGGCCGAAGCGGTCGAGCGCTCGCTGCCGGCATCCCTGCGCGCGCCGCTGCACCGCCTCGTGGCCGAACACCTGGGCGCCAACGACGCCCCACCAGCGAGCGTGGCTGCGCATTGGCAGGCTGCGGGTGACATGCGAGCCGCGGCCCGTTGGCACCTGCGCGCGGGCGACCACGCACGCCATCGATGGCAACACCTGGAGGCCGCAACCTCCTACGAAGCGGCGCTCGCTGGCCTGGATCGCGTGTCGCAGCGCGCCGACTGCCTGCGCGCCGGCCGCGATGCGGCGCGCTCCTGGCTCTGGCTCAGCCGCCACGGCGACGCGAGCCGCGTGCTCGACCAGGTGGAAGCTCTGGCCCTCGGCGCCGCCGAACGCGTGATGCTCGCCACTGTCCGGGCATTGCTGCACTACAACGCGCGCGCTGTCGATGCGGCAGTACCCATCGCCCGCGCGCTCGCCGACGACCTGCTGGCCAGCGCGACTCAGCTCGCGGCCGAGGACATCAACCAAGCACTGCGAGCCATCGCGGTAGTGCTGCCGATGGTGCGTGAGGATGGGCGAGCTCTCGAGGTCGTCGACCGCATGGCCTCGCAGATCGACCTGGCGCGGCCCGAGATCGCAGTCGATTACCACCTGGTGCGCGGCGGCTTGCTCTACCGCATCGATCGACCGAAGGACGCGCTGCCCGACTTGCGGGCAGCCTTCGGCGGCGCGCGACACCTGGGCCTGCGCGGACCCTTGGTCGCAGCCGGCGGCGAACTGATGCGTTCGCTGCAGGCGCTCGGTCAGGCGCGTGAAGCGCTGGCCGTGGGCGAATCAACACTGGCGGCGGCCATCGACGGTGGTTTCGGGCCGGGCTTCGAGTTCGAGCTGCGTGGCCAGATCGCGATGCTGCTGTTCGCACTCGGCCAGCCCGGACCGGCTTGGCAGCAAGTCGACGCCGCGGAAGCGGCGCACGCGCGCTCCGGACGCCCCGACAGCGATGTCATGCTTAAGGCCATGGTGCGCGCCATGGCCGGCGCGACCGAGGAGGCGCAGTCGCTGCTGGGCCGGCATGCGCCGGTGGCCGAAGGCAGGGTGGACGTTCACGGCGAATACCTAGCCCGTGTGCAGTCGCGCATTGCGCTGGCGCGGGGCGAGGATGCGTCACCGGCACTGGCGCGCGCCACGGGATTCGGAGCGCGAAGCCTGTCGCATCAGCTGCAATGCGCGGCCGCCGGACCGGCACCTTCTATGGAACAGGCTGAGCAGTGGCTCGACGCCGCGCGCGCCAGTGGCGAGGCCGCCTTGCAGCGCGGCGCTCACATGCAGCGTGCGCGTTCACATCTGGCTGCTGGCGATCGCAAAGCTGCGGCCGCCGATGTGCAGGCCGCATTGGCGTTGGCCGACGCGATAGATCCTTGGTTCGACGACACCGCGCGGCGCTGGGCCGATGCCGGCGAACTGCTCGCCGCGTGCGGCGAGAAGGACGGGGCGGCGGCGGTGGTGAAGATCGGGGCGTGCTGGGTGCACGCCGCTGCGAAGACATTGTCGGATCCACAGCACGCTCGAGCGTGGCTGGGCCACGCGGTGCATCGCAGGCTCGTCGGCGGCTAGGGCAGCGCTGGTCGAGCAGACGCGCGGGAGCGTGGATCGGATCGCGCTGTTCCTGGGCTTGGTTGGGCTCGGTCTTTTGGTTTCGCAGGCCCTGCAGGCTGGCCTCGCGACCCGCCATGGGCCCACCACGGGCGCACCAACGCCAGCACGCGACGAGCGGCCATGTACGGGGTGACCATCGCCAGCGCCGTGAAGGTGCGATTGGCGTTACGGGCCAGCCAGCCCCCGGTAGCGTACTTTGGCGAAGCCCCTCAGCCGCCTTAGGACGTGGATGCCGTGCACCACCCGGGCCCGGGTGCGGCTTGTGGCGCGGTTGCGCACCCGTTCGGCCTCCTCGCCCCAGGGTTGCCGAACCCTGCTGTTGGTGAAGTCGCGCGATTGGGGCACCGCGGCCACGATGATGTCGCGGCACCTCTGGTAGCCAAGGTTGCCGTAGACACGCCGCTCGGCGCCATGCAGCAGCCCGGGCATGGGACTCCAAGCAGCGCTCGTGCCAAGATAGTCATCGCACTCGCGAAAGACTGCTTCGGGGCTTTCAGTCTTAGCAGCTAGATGCCCGGTTTGGGTCGTAAGGCCCCCTTCGCCGCCGGAGGGGGCAGTCCTTCGCCTGACGACCAGCGCAGCCAGCGGCACGAGGCAAGGGCCAACGCCATCAATGAAGCAGGGCAAGTCGTCGGCTGGAGCCGAACCACGCCCGACGACGGTCGAACCGTTGTTCACAGCTTCCAGTAGCCTCGGAAGTCGACGGTGAGCAGGTCGACGCTCGATTCAGCCGGCACGGGCTGGTGGCTTTGCGAAGCTCTCCAGGTCGATGCGAAAGGCCCGCGCCAAGCGACCTCTACCCTTGATGCTTGCATGAGCCGTGGGCGTGCGCCAAGGCCGAGTACCCTGATGTATCCGGTACGGCACCATGTTGGCCCGCAGGCTACTTGAGTCTTGTTCGGGCGAGACGCTTGGCATTCGAGACCGCCTTGCGATGCACAGGCGAGAGCCCCTTCGCCAAAACGCCGTTGACGGAGTTCGCGATGCTTGGTCGGTGCCCGGTGAACCACGCCAGGGCGAGCTGTTGATTGAGGCGCGCCATCTCGCTGGCCATGCCGAGGAAGGACTGCGTGAAAGCGAGCTGCTTCTCCAAAACCATGTTGGAGAACTCCCTGGTGTCACGTGCGCTGAGCACAGGACCAGCCAGCGCCATACGAGCAACTCTGTGGGCGACGACCTGCGGAACGGCCACGCCGACCTCGGCGAGCTTCAAGGCATTGGACAAGGGTCTTGCGCGCCGTGCCATGTGGTTCCAACGTCTAGAGTGATGTTGTCCAGATTCTGCAGGCTACGTTCAAGCCGCCCCGCTGGCTGACACTGTAGGTTCGGCGTGCCGCTCCGAAGCCGGCAGGCCGATGTCACCGGCGCACCGGCGCACCGGCGCGTCGGCATGGTGCGTCGGTGACGGGTGGCTGCGCGGCTCAGCGCAGGTTGGCGCAGTTGGCGTAGAAGGTCGTTGTCGCCGGCCAGTCGCTGAAGATGCCGAGCACGCCGACCTGGCGCGCCAGCACGTCGATCACCGTCATCACGTCGCCCTCGCGGCGGATGGCCGAGTCGATGGTCTGGTAGTAGAAGCCGTTATTGCCGTCGGCCAGGATGCCCGAGCGCTCCAGCGTCCAGGTGATCAGGTCCAGCCCGGCTAGCTTGGCGTCGCGCGCGGCCTGCGACGGCACGATGCGACCGGCGCCGTCTAGCGCAAGCAGGGCGAAGGTCGGCGGCGCCCAGATGTTGATTCCGGCGGCCTTGTAGTCGGCCAGCTGGGCGTAGCTCGGCAGCTGAGCGACGGTCGCGGCACTGTCGAGGTAGACCGCCTGCCGGCCGTAGGCCGGCTCGTTGCGCACCCAGTACAGCACGTCGCGGATGTCAAAGGACTGCGGCCAGGCATGCTGCGGCGGCACGCCGGCGGCGCGCAGCTCGTCGATCAGCTTTTGAGCGTACTGCTCCTGGGTGAAGCCGTCGAAGGGCATCGGCACGACCGGGCTCTTGAGCTCAGGCGTCATCTTCACGCCCAGCTTCTTGAACAGCTCCACCGCCTCGCGGTGCGACAGCAGCGTGCCGCTGGTCGGGCCGCTGTAGAGGTCGGTGCGCCAGTTGGCGGTGCCGCCCAGGTACTCGGCTGGCGTGCGGGCACGCGGGTTGAACGCGTCCATCTTGCCGCGAAGCGTCTTGAACTCTGCCAGCGTGATGTCGCTGGTGCGGCACTCGGCCGTGGCCGGGCTCACCAGGTTGCCGGCCATGTCGTAGGTCGCCGCGACAAAGGGGCGCGTGCACTTGGCCGCCAGCGGCGTGACCAGGATGTTGGTGGTGGTGTGCAGGTCGTTCTGAGCGTGGCGGCACACCAGCTCCTTGTCCTTGGTGAAGGCCACGTCGCATTCGACGATGCCGGCGCCCATGCGCGCGGCGGCGACGTAGGACTCCACCGTGTGCTCGGGGAACTGCATCGGGGCGCCGCGGTGCCCGATCGAGAAGTCGCGCGCAGTGAAGGCGCCGCGGCGGGCGCACTGCTGCAGGCTCTGCTTCAGCGGGCCGTCGCTCATCTCGTCGACGAGGAAGAAAGGCCGCGGGCCAAGCTGCATCGGGCCGGCACTGGCAGCGCGGTCGGCCATGGCCCAGCCGGGCATCAAGGCCGCGGTGGCGGCCAGGGTCACGAGGAACTGTTTCATGGGTCTCTCCGGAAGATCGTCGGGTTGTCGTCCCGCGGTGCCCGAGGCAATCGCGGAGCCGTCACCATAGGCGCGCGATGTGGCAGCGGCATGGCAGATTCGAGACGCCGACCAGCACCTGCCGTGGTTCCCTGTCTCGCACCCCGCGCGCTGCCGGCAGGGGCCGCGCATCGGCTGGCACGTCGACGGCCGGCGCGGCGGAAACGTCGCCCGGGCCCACTGGCAGGCCCTGGCGCGCTGGCCGCACTGGTTGGTGAAAGAGCCGCGCGGCCTGCATCTGGCGCCAAACCGGTCTAGCGCAGCGCGGTGCTCGGCTAGATCAACCAGCCGGTGCGCGAAGGCCTGATCGTCGCCTAGCGCGACAGGACCTTTCCGCTGGTCGACCTGCTCAGCGCCGGAAGGGGCCGCGGATCTCGAACGTCATGCCCGGGCTGTCGTACTTGCGTCCGATGCCACGCTGCGACGTGATGAACAGGCGCTGACCGTCCGGGCTGAACGCGGCACCGGCCACCTCGCTGCCCTCGTGGCCGACGAACTGCAGGAACGGCGCCGCAACGCGGCCGCCGGGCAGGTTGGCCAGCAGAACGCACTCGAGGTTGTCGTCGTCCTCGCAGACGAAGATGTCGCCGCTGGACGCGTGCACGGTCACGTTGTCGGGCTCGCGCAGCGGTGCGGCCTCGCCGAGCGCAGCGGCGTCGTAGATCACTTCGAGGCGGCCGCGGGCGACATCAAGCGCCCACACCAGGTCATCGCTGGTGGTGCAGAAGTACAGTACGCCGCCTGAAAACCAGGCCCCCTCGCCACGCGCGAAGGCGGTACTGTCGCGGCCGCGATAGGGCCGCTTGCTCGAGACCGGCACCCAGGTGACGGAGCCCGCGGCGTCGACCGAGGCAGCCTCGAGCCAGCCGTCGCCGAGGTCGCCCCAGGCGCGCGGTGTGAAGCGGTACAGGCGGCTGGTGTCGTCGTCCTCGGTCATGTAGATGATGCCGGTGGCCGGGTCGACCACCGCCGCCTCGTGCGTGAACACGCCCAGGGCCGGCCGCACCACGCCCTGGCTGCGCTGGCGCGGATCGCATTCCCAGACGCGACCGTTGCGGAACTCCTCGCACGACAGCCACGTGCCCCAGGGCGTGGCGCCACCAGCGCAGTTGTACTTGGTGCCCGAAAGGATGGGATAGGCGTCGACGATCTCGCCGGCGGCGTCGAAACGGATGGCGCCGACACCGCCGGCGGTGCCGTTCAGCTCGCTGTTGGAGACGTAGACCCAGCCGCCGCCGGGCATCGCGAAGGTGTCGCCACCGTCAGGCTGGAAGTGCCATTCGTAGCTGCTGCCCGCCACGCGCTGGCCGCTGACGGCGATCAGTCGCGCCGCAAAGCCCGCTGGCAGGCGCACGCCGTTGGCATCGGGCTTGCCTAGCGGACCGTAGGGGCCGGTGCCGGTGCGGGTGCTGGCGAAGGCCGCGCGCCATTGCGCGAGCCCCAGCGTGGCAGCGCCGGCCAGGGCCAGCGATCGTTGCAGCATGGCACGACGGGTCGGGGTCACGGGCGCTTCTCCTCGGGGGGTGGCTGGCAGTGTTGCGCTATCGACAGCACCATCGGATCTTCGAACCCGAAAATGTCGGCGGCGTGACCGTCCCGGCCACGCCGCCGCCCGTGCCGCGAGGTTGCCTTCGGCGCCGGGCCACGCGCTCGGCCCGTGTTCGGCCCTCGATTGGCGCGCGGCGGCCTGCACGTCGTCGAGCCGGCGCATTGACGGCGTCAGGGTGGGGAGATGGTGAAGGGAGGACTAATGTCCTGTCCCGTCGATACGCGAGCAAAGTCGATGCAGCTTCTCGAGGATCGAGTCGGCGGTGGCGGTCCACTTGAAGGGCTGGCAGTTCGTGTTGTAGGCGGCGGCGAAGTGGTCGATGCGCTGCACGAGTTGCTTGACGCTGGTGAACGAGCCGCGGCGGATGGCCTTGTCGGAGATCAGCGAGAAGAAGCGCTCGACCTGCTGCTGCGCGGCATGGAGTTTGTCGTCGACCGCGCCGACACGGGTGCCGCAGGCGCAGCGCCGCTTCGCCAAGGGTGGCGCCGACTTCGCAGACTGCCTGATCGAGCGCATCGCGCAGGCGTAAGGCTGCCAGGCGACGATGACGTTCGATACCGGTGCAGCGACAGCGGCGGGCACGAAGGCCGTAGCGTGACAACGGCGCCCTGCCACCGGCACCGAAGCAGGCTGGTCGTTGGGGCAAGTGTCGAGCTTGCGCTGTGGCGTGTAGTCCGGGGCCTATCTCCCGAGCCGGCGGCGCGTACGCTCAGCAGGCGTCACCTTCTGCCCGCAGCCGTGCGACGGCCCCGCGCGCCTGGAGGCAGTGCAAGGTGAATGCGTGGTCGGCTTGCAGCGATGTGCATATCAGGTCGGCCAGCAGCCTCTCGACCTTGGTACCGATGAGCGGCAAGTCCGACGCCACATGCCAGGTCAGCACCATGCGGGACGTATCCGCAGACGTCTGCGTGATCGTGCCCAGTCCGTGCGCCTGCACTGGCAAACCGACTGGTGCAATGTGCAGCTCGGAGCCGGCGCGCGTCGGACCTTCCCGCCGCCAGCCCGAGCGCTGCCGAAGGCTTTGTCGGAGGCCGATCAGCCTCGAAGCCGGGGCGGCGCTGGAGGACGACCAGCGTGGCTGAGACGCCTCGCCCGGTCAGCTGCGGCCGGCCGTTGTCGACGGGAATTCCGGTTACCTCCCGGTGACCGGTGCCCAGCGCCGCGGCCAAGGACTCGAATGTGCACTTGAGCGGCTCGTAGACCCGGTCCGGAGCCTGTGTTCGGCCTTGCCGGTGGCGGATCGGATTTCTATGCTCGGTCAGCGCTGGCGTCGAACCACGCTCAGCGCGCCCAGCCCTGCGAGCAGCAGCGCCAGCGATCGGGGGGTGGGGACCGTGGATACGTCAACACGTGACAGGTTGTAGTTGTAGCTGACGGCGGGCCAGGACCCGACCGTTCCGCTGCCCGTTTGCGTGTACGACAAGAACACCTGCAGTTGACGGCGCTGTGAGAACAGGTCGATCAGCGACTCCAGGCCGTCCAGTGCCTGCGAGTTGATGGTCGTGGCCGGGCCGAACAGCGACATCGTAAGCTGCGCGTTGTTAAACGTGCGCGTCGCTCTGCCGTTGACCAGCGTGGCCACCTCGCCCTCCAAGTTCAGCGGGCCGAACAGCAAGCTATTGAAGGACAAGAGGTCGCCACCCGTTGCATCGCGGACTTGGGCAAAGCCGAAGTCGCCGACCCGGCTACCGACCAGGCCGTCAGTCGATCTGTCGCCGCTGGCGAACGACATCTCCTTGATCGCCCCGGCATAGTCGGTGGCGGTCGCTCCGGTAGTGCCGGACGATAGGGTCTACGACTCGTAGATGAGGTAGCCGCTCAGTTGGCGGACCGTCCCGGTGCCCCAGACATCCTGCGCGCCTGGGCTGGAGTTGGCGCCTTCGAAGTCGATGCGTACGAGCGCGGCGCCCGCGGCGCCGGCAATCGCAGCACCCAACGCGAACATGAGTGACGCCCCGAACAGAACCGACGTGATAGCCATCACTGCCTCCACTGCAACACCGTCCTTATGTTGCGCTCGATGCGTGACGGGGCCATGAAGGTGGAAGGGCGCTGGCCTGGCATCAAGCGCCGCAGCGTCTGATCTGCCGTCAGCACGCGACCGGAACGCAGTCACGATCGGGACGACGCTGCGCGCAGCGCCTTAAGCCACCATACCAAGCTCGCGTGGGTGAGGATCCTTTCGATGATCGCCCGCTCCGTGACGGAGCGGGTGGCATGCCGCTCGAATGCTTGCCCGTACGCTGTTCGACAGGCAGCTTACCGGCGGCAAGCTCGGTGCCGTGGACGGCTCTTCAGGGTCGGGTCCGCCAGTTCGCGCGGCCGGGAAGCAGTCGTCAGAGCAGCGAGACCGCCCAGCCGCAACCCGAGGTCAGCACTACCTCGTATAGCTGCCACTCGGGCCAGCGCTGGTGCCCGAACCGAACGTCGCCTTGATGCCGCATACCGTGAGTACGCCCACCGGCGTCGACCGGCTCCTTACGCTGCAGAGCCGCACCTCACAGCCACTGCCCATCTCGGGCATCCACTGCCTGCCCGCGCCGTGTCCACGGCCGCGCATGCAAGCCGGCATGCGCCCGGCGGCCGGGCACCGTGGGCCTTCGAGCCGCTGGGGGTTGGGTTTCCATCAGCCCTCGGCCCCGTGCACTGGGCAATGGCCATCTCGCAGCCCGGACATCCCTGCCTGCGTGAGGCGCCGCCGCGAGCCTGCACTGCGGGCAGCATCCGCCAAGTCTGGTTGCCCGCCGTGGGCCGATCGCACCGGGCCCAGCTCGCCAGGCGCGACCACCCCCGACAATGCCGCGATGCGAACCCCCGACCGCCTGCAAGTGCTCATCGACGAAGGCCTGGTCCGAAACCCGCGCCGCGAAGGTCTACAAGGCGGCCACCCAGCGCAGCTTTCGGCAGGCGGTGGACTACACCGAGAACCGCCGCGTGAAGAACAGCCGCCAGGCACGTGCCATGGCCAAGGGCACCCGCTACGGCCGCGAGCAGCAGGAGGCCGCCTGGCAGAGCGCCGAGGTCGACGCGCTGTTCCGCCTGGCCGCCGCCAGGGTTCGTGTGCCCAGGCCCTTCAATTTCTTCGAGGGGGTGCTGCTGATGGAGCTGGTGGCCGACGCCGAAGGCCAGGCCGCACCGCGCCTGAACGACGTGCTGTACACACCCGAGGCCGCGCGCGAGCACCACGCCCTGCTGCTGCGCGAGGTGGTGCGCATGCTGTGTGCCGGCGTGGTGCATGGCGACCTCTCGGAGTTCAACATCCTGCTGGCCTCGGACGGCCCCGTCATCATCGACCTGCCCCAGGCGGTGGACGCTGCCGGCAACAACCACGCGCCCCGCATCTTGCTGCGCGACGTGGACAACCTGCGTGGCTTCTTCGGGCAATATGCACCGGAGCTGCTCGACACGCAGTACGGCCCCGAGCTCTGGGACCTCTACGCCGCCGGCCGCCTGAGCCCCGACACGCCACTGACGGGCCACTACGAACGCAGGCCCGGCGCCGTGGATCTGGGCGCGGTGCTGCGCGAGATCGAGGACGCGCGCCTCGAAGCCGCCGAGCGCATGCGGCGCATGGGTTCGGCCCCTTGACGGCCAGGCTGCCCCCGCCGGCCGTGCCCGGCAACGCGCAGGCGCAGCCCGCAGCCGTGCTGTGCAACCCCCTGAGCCCGCAGAAGCTGTTGCTCAGCAAGTGGACGGCGGTGCAGCCCATGAACCGCGAGAAGCACTTTCTGGTGGTGCGGGTGATCGAGCCGGAGCCGCCCGCGGTGCGCATCGAGCAGATCGAACTGCAGGCCGTGCACTCCGGGCGCGTGCGCCAGCTGCACTGGCGCGAGCTGACCGACCGCCAGGTGTGGCGGCAGGGCTGGGTCTGACGCGCCAGGCCAGGCTGCGGGTCGAGCCGCAGGCCGTCCGCATCGCTGGCGACAGCCGGGCCATCGTCGCCAGGCCTGGCCAGGGTAAGCCCCGGGCGCGCGGACAGGCGGCCCACGGTGCATCGATCGGCGTGCGGGTCGCGTCAGCCCGGCTCGTCCAGCGCCGCCAGCTGCTGCAGCTGCACCAGCCGCTGGTACAGGCCGCCTTCGATGGCCATCAGCCCGCCGTGGGTGCCGCGCTCGGCGATACGGCCATGGTTGAGCACCACGATGTCGTCGGCGGCGCGGATGGTCGACAGACGGTGCGCGATGGCCACCACCGTGACGCGCCCACGCAGGCCGGTCAGGGCCTGCTGCACCACGGCCTCGGTATCGCTGTCGATGTGTGAGGTGGCCTCATCGAGGAACAGGATGCGCGGCTGGCCGGCCAGCGCCCGCGCGATGGCGATGAGCTGCTTCTCGCCCACCGACAGGCGCGCACCGCCTTCGCCCAGCGGCGTGTCGTAACCCTGCTCCAGCCGGCGGATGAAGCCCTCGGCGTGCGCGGCCCGCGCGGCGGCCTCGATCTCGGCGTCGCCGATGCCGCGGCCCATGTCGATGTTCTCGCGCGCGCTGGC
>JALORV010000146.1 GCA_025458735.1 Burkholderiaceae bacterium
CATCGCGCCATGCACCAGCAGGCCGATCATCGACAACGTGCCGATGGGCCGCAGCATCAGCGCAGCCATGCTGCCGTGGCCGGGCGTGCCGGCCAGGGTATCCGCTGGCTCGGCGCCGAACTGCTGCAGTTGCAGCCGGTTGTTGCCCACGAAGAGCGTCAGGGTCTGCACGTCGCGAACCGTGGAGCCCAGTTCGATGTGCAGTCGCAGCCGGCGCTGCGCCCGAAACAGCGTCGCACAGGCCGCCACGAACGCCACCCAGCGGCTGCGGCCGAAGCGCGCCTTGAAGGCCTCGCGGTCCTGCAACAGTTCGGGGTAGATGCCGAGGCTGGCGTTGACCAGGAAGATGCGTTCGTTGATGGCGGCCACTTGCACCGGTGTCGCTCGCGCCTCCAGCAGCAGCCTGGCCGCAGCGGTGGGCTCGGTGGGGATGCCGTGCGTCCTGGCAAAGTAGTTGAAGGTGCCGTATGGAATGACGCCCATCGCGCAGCCCGCGGCGTGCGCGGCCTGGGCCACCGTGTTGAGGCTGCCATCGCCGCCCACGGCGACCACCGCGGAACCGTGCGCGACCGCCTTCGCTGCCGCAGCGGTCGCGACCCGCGGCAGTTCGGCGGGCTTGCAGATCAGCAGTTCGCCCTTGCGCCCTGCCGCCGCCAGGGCCGACTCGATCACCGCGCGTTTGGCATCGACATCGGAGGAGCCCGCAGCGGCGTTGACGACGAACAGCAGAGTCGATGCGCGATCGAGCCGTGGCGCCGACAGCTCGGAGCGTCCCGCGCCGTCGACCCCTGGGGCACTGACCCCGTCCACCATCAGTCGTGGCGCAGAAGGTCGCCGAAGACCGTGTGCTCACCGTCCCTGCGATCGGCGCCTGGCGCGTCGTACAGGACGAGCCAGCTGGGCTTGCGCCCCGCCAGCGCGGGCGGAAGGTCACAGATCGCCTCGGCGCGGTTGGTACCACGCCCGTGCGGCAGCGAGACCGACTCGGTCAGTGCCGCCTCGAAGCGAACCGGATCGCGGTTGGCGGCCAGCGACGGGCGCGCTGCAGGCCACTTGAAGACGCGGATCTCGCCGTTCAGCACCATCGTCGGGCCGGCCAGGATGTAGAGGTCATCACCTGAAAAGTGCAGGTCGCGGACGCCCAGGCCGTCGAGCTGCAGGAAGTGCTTGCGCAGCACGCCGCCGTTGGCGTCCAGAGGAAGCAGGCGCAGTTGGTCGCCGCGCGCCTCGACCTCGATCTCGAGCAGCGCCGACCAGCCGCGCAGCACCGGGCCGCGCAAGCCCAGCAGCAGCCGGCGCCCGTCCACCGCCAGGCCTTCGATGTCGAAGCCGTTGTCCTTGCCCGGGATCGCCATGTAGGGCCCGAAGTGGGGGTCGTCAGCCAATGCGCGGGTGAGCTGGTTGGTCTGCGCATCACCTTTCAGTCGCAGTGCGCGCCGGCCATCCTGGGCTTGCCGCACCAGGCAGGGTTCGCCTTCGGCGTCGGCCTCGAGGGGCAGACAGGCCAGCAGGCGGCGGTTGCCATCGAGCACCACCTTCGCAAGACGCTTGGCGTTGTAGGCGTGGTCCCGGTCAGGCTTGGCGTTCTTGCGCTTCAAGCCGTGCGAGCCGACCACCCACAGGAAACCATCGGCCACCGCCATGCCTTCCAGGTCGGCCTCTTCGTTGGCCGTGCCGGGCAGATCCAGCAGGTCGGCCAGCGGGAAGTCGCGAACCTCGCCAAAGCGCAAGACTTCGCGCCCAACGGGGTCGAGCCGGCGCAGACGGTCCAAGCCACAGGCTTCATCGCCAGCCACCCAGAGCCAGTCGCCGGTGAAGGCCGCACCAGACAGATTGCTCTGAACCAGGGAGCCGGGCGCGAACTCCAGGCGAACGGCGTTCGTGGTTCGGGTGTTGGGCATGGTGGGTTCTCCGGAACAGGCGGCGCCAGGAAGACCACGAGCTGCAGCGGACGCGAACCGCAGCCGCGAAACGCCGAAGTTTGCGGTCGAAGTCGAGATCGGTGTGCAGGCTATTCCGAAGTTGGCGTTCTACGAAATTTGCTTTTTCCTGGCAAGTCGCAGACTGACATTGCGCGTGTCCCTCAACCGCTGGAGGCCCGTGATGCAAGTGCTTTTCAAGTCCCGCCACCCGCAAGCCGCCGACCTGCGTGACCTGACCGAGCGCCGCGTGCGCTTTGTGCTGCGGCGCCTGCGCTGGATGGTGCCGCGCGCCGAAGTGCAGATGTCGGACGTGAACGGTCCCCGCGGCGGTGTCGACAAGCGCTGTCAGGTGGAGTTGCGAACCGACGGCGCCGGGTCGGTGGTCGTTGCCTCCGTGGCAAATAACTGGCGCACCGCACTGGACCACGCATTGGCGCGCGCCGCACGATTCCTGATGCGCCAGTGGCGCCGTGGGAGCGACTCCCGCCGCATGCGCCAGCGCCTCCGGTCGTGAAGCGGCTGCTCAGCCAACGCGTCGAGCCGGTGCAGTTCGCGACGCGGCAGACTGACGTTGCGTCGGCGAACCAATGCCGGGTTCGGCCTCGATCTGGTCAAGCGCCGCGTTGGTTGCCTTGGCGACCTTCACGGCCACGCAGGAGCCAGCCTCTATGCGGTAGTTCCGGACATTGCCCTGCAGATCGCGCAGGGCCTGAGGGCGGAGAACCGCAGGCTTCAATCAATCTCGCCGCGAGCGATCGCCAGCAGCACCTTCTCGTCGGCTTTCATGCGTCGGCGGCCAGGCCCGGATGCCAGCCCTTCGCCGATGAGATCGCGAAGCCGCTTCCTGGCCTGCTCTTCCTGGTCGCGCCGAACGAGGTTGCGGATGACGTCGCTCCGCGAGAACATCAGCGACGACCGCTGGCCACGTCGTACAGCCAGCGAGGCGGCAGATCGGTCAGGCAGGCGACTTGGTATGCAGCGCGTTCGAGGCAATCCGCGTCGTCGGGCCAGTAACGTCGACGACGCGCCGGTTCCTGTTCGAGGCTGTCTACGAAAGCGGCCCGTCGACGCACCGCCGCAACCCGCGCCTCACGGTCGGCGAAAGCGCGCCACGCCGGCCATCCTGCTACGAGCTCGACACAGTGCCTGAGCAGCTGTTCGTCGTTTGCGAGTCGGCCTGGCCCAGCCTCCGCCGCAGTGCGCACCGCTTCGATCGCCGAGACACGCATCTGTCGGCGTCGTGCGGCCTGCTGCCAGGAGACCACGCGCACTGCAGCGAAAGTCAGTACGGCCGCCACGACCGCCGCGACCCAATCGCTGCACCAGGGGTGCCGTTGCGAGCACTCGCCGAGCGCGACTGCAGCCGCGAGCAACAGGTACAACCAAGCCGCAAGCGATGCCGCGTATATCAGCCCAACACCAAAGCGGTGATTTACTGGCCAGCGGAAGAGCCCGAGCTCGACCCCGAACCAGTCGAGCGGCCTGTTCGCGAACGCCCCATCGGGCAGGCCAAGCTCGCGCTCGATCGCGGCAGCGCGGCCCACCAATTCGTCGTAGAGCTGGTCGTTACGCTTGTTGTAGGTGACAACGCCCAGCAGCACCGAAAGGCCAACGGCCCCGAGCGCTGCACGCTGGACTGGCAGCAACGTGCCCCCAGCGAAGACAGCAACCGCGGTCGACAGCGGCACGAGACCCAGCAACTTGAAGCGGATATCGCTGAGCAGGCGAAACGAACTGGCTACTTCGCCGTACTCCTTCAGCAGGGCTTCGCGCCGGGCCTTAAGCCGCTCGTCGGCTCTACCCGCGGGGCGCACCGTAAACGCCATCTGGACCCCCGATTTCCCGCGCAGATATATCGTGAAGTATGTGCCTGCCCCGCTCCCTTGTCACGACTGACTGACCCGATGTGTCTGCCGGGCGCGATCCTCGCCGCGCCCAACTCCTGCAGACGCACCGTCATCCACTGCACCGTAACACTTGGCGTCGAGCCAAGACTGGTGGACGAGTGTTGGCCGTCGCACGCTGCCCGACTGTCGTGGCACTCGCTTCATGCGTAGTCAGGACGACACTTAGCGTGGCGACCATGCAGCGGCACCTTTGCGCGTGCCGTCGAATATGTTGAGCGCGGCGGCAGCGTCACCGTCGCAGCCTGCCTCCCCCAAGAAGAAGAGCAGCCCGAGCGGCTCGCATCACCCGAGCCGCCGTACCCCCGGCCCTTGTGGCACAAGCCGCCAAGCCGCCGCACCCGCAGTGATGCGAGCCCGCCTCCGCAGCGTTCTCAGCGCCCCAGCAACCGTGTCGCCTGCTGCCTTCCCCCGTAGTCCTACGGCGGGCCC
>JALORV010000147.1 GCA_025458735.1 Burkholderiaceae bacterium
AAGGCGTGCTGCGCCGGCGTGTTGACGGCGAACACCATGAACTGGTGCACCTTGCGGATCTCGGCGGTGACCGCCGCCGGTGCGCAGGTGTAGCCGACCTTCCAGCCGGTGGTGTGGAAGGTCTTGCCGAAGCTCGACACCACCACCGTGCGCGCAGCCAGCGCCGGCGAGCGCATCAGCGACTGGTGCGCCACGCCGTCGAAGACGATGTGTTCGTAGACCTCGTCAGACAGCAGCCAGATGCCGGTGTCGGCGACGATCTGCTCGAGCGCGGCGAGGTCCGCCGGCCGCAGCACGCGGCCGCTCGGGTTGTGCGGAAAGTTGAGCATCAGCAGGCGCGTGCGCGGCGTGATGGCGGCACGCACCCGCTCCCAGTCCGGGGCATAGCCGGCGGCGGCATCGAGCGGCACGGCGACCGGCCGCCCGCCGGCCAGTTCGATCGACGGCACGTAGCTGTCGTAGGTCGGTTCGAGCACGATCACCTCGTCGCCGGCCTGCACCAGCGCCAGCACGCTCGCCATGATGGCCTGCGTGGCGCCGGCGGTGATCGTGATCTCGCGGTCCGGGTCGTGACGATGCCCGTAGAGCGAAGCATTCTTCGCCGCGATCGCCTCGCGCAGGGCCGGCACGCCGGCCATCGGCGCGTACTGGTTGTGGCCGGCCTGCACGGCCGCGGCCAGTAGCTGCTGCAGGCGCGGGTCGCAGTTGAAGTCCGGGAAGCCCTGCCCGAGATTGACGGCACCGTGCTTCGCCGCCAGCTGCGACATCACGGTGAAGATCGTCGTGCCAACCCGCGGCAGTTTCGACGGCAGACCGGGCTCGCGCATGAAAATCCAGTCAAAACATGGGGTTAGGTGGCGCCGAATTATACTTTCGCATTGCGTCGGTCACGTGGCGCCGTAGAAACCAGCTCATGCCGATCGCAATCAGCAGTACCTTCGACAGCGGCGCCATCGAAGTGGTCGCCACGCACGACCACGCCGCCGACCTGCGCATCCGTCATGACGTGCGGGTCGACGGCGGCGTGGCGGAGTTCCTGCAGTGGTTTCACTTCCGCGTCAGCAGCGCCGGCGAGCAGCCGGTGACGCTGCGCATCGTCAATGCCGGCGCCAGTACCTATCCCGGTGGCTGGCAAGACTACCGCGCCGTGTCCAGCACCGACCGCCGGCAATGGCAGCGGGTGCCGACCCGCTACGACGGGCAGGTCCTGACGATCGAGCTGCCGCCGGCGCCCATCACGACTGTCGCCTACTTCGAGCCGTATTCGTGGGACCGCCACCTTGCGCTGGTGGCAGACTCCATGGCACGCGGCGCGCGGGTGCGCCGACTGGGGAGCAGCCTGCAGGGCCGCGACCTCGACGCACTCCTGGTCGGGCAGGGCAGGCCAGTGTGGATCATCGCGCGCCAGCATCCGGGCGAAACGATGGCCGAGTGGTTCGTCGAGGGCCTGCTGCAGCGCCTGCTCGACCCGGCCGACCCCGTGGCCCGTGAACTGCACAAGCTGGCGACCTTTCATATCGTGCCCAACATGAACCCCGACGGCTCGGTGCTCGGCAACCTGCGCACCAACGCGGCCGGCGCCAACCTGAATCGCGAGTGGCTGGCGCCGGACGCCGCGCGCAGTCCCGAGGTGCTGGCGGTGCGCGAGGCGATGCACGCCAGCGGCTGCGCCGCGTTCTTCGACGTGCACGGCGACGAGAACCTGCCGTACGTCTTCGTCGCCGGCTGCGAAATGCTGCCGGGCTTCAGCCCGCAGCAGGCTGCCGAACAGGCCGCGTTCGCCGCCGACTTCGTGCAGGCCAGCCCGGACTTCCAGACCACGGTCGGCTATGCCGCCAGCAAGTACCGCGACGATGTTCTCAAGCTCGCCTCGAAGTACGTGGGCCACACCTTCGGCTGCCTTTCGCTGACCCTGGAGATGCCGTTCAAGGACAACGCCAATCTGCCCGATGAGCGGGCCGGCTGGAGCGCGGCGCGCAGTGCCCGCCTCGGCGCCGATCTGCTCGGTCCGCTCCGGCTGCACCTGATGCGGTCCGACCGATGACGACCATCAACGGGCCGAAGGTCACGCTCAAGCGCGCGCACGGCAGCGACCGCGCGCGTCTGTACGAGTGGCTGATCGGCTCGGACCTGACCGGCAACCTGATGGGCGGCGCAATGTTTCCGGACCGTCCGATCCCGGCAATGGATGCCTTCGCCGCAACCTATGCGGATCACTACTTCGACGGCACCCGGCCCTATGCCGGGCGCATGCTGCTGATTGCGGCCCGGGGCGAGGACGTCGGCTGCATTTCGCACGGGCCGATCGACATCATCAACGATGTGGTGGAACTCGACATCTGGCTGGCGGAGCGCCGCGTGGCCGGCCACGGCATCGGTTCCGAGGCGCTCATCACGCTGTGCGACTGGCTGCAGGCGAGCTACGGCGTCAACCGCTTCCTGGTACGGCCCTCGCGCCGCAACGTCAAGGCGCTGCGCGCAATGAGGCGCGCCGGCTTCCGTGAGACCGACCTTCCCGCGCAGGAAGTGATCGCCAAGCTGTCGCTGCCGCCGGGCGACTATGCGGACGAGGTGCTGCTGTTCCGCATCCTGCCGCCGCCGTCGGCCATCCTGCGGCCCGATCCCGGCCAGACCTACGTCTTCATCGACAGCGAGTTCACCAGCTTCCAGGCACCGCAGCTGATCAGTGTCGGCGCCGTGGCCACGGATTCCACCGCGTTCTATGCGGAACTCGACGGCTGGGACCGCTCGCGTGCCAGTGACTTCGTCAAGGACACGGTGATTCCGCTGCTCGACGGCGATGCCGTGCCGATCGCCGTCGGCGCCGAAGCCCTGACCGAGTGGCTGGGCGAGCGTGCCCGCCGCACGCCGACCACCATCATCAGCGACTCGGGCTTCGACCGCTGGGCCCTGGCCGAACTCTTCGGCGGCGAGGACCTGCCCGCCAACGTGCGCTGGCAGCGCGTACCGGTGGCCTATGAATCGCTCGACGAGGCAGCACAGCGGCTGAACCTGCGTCGCCACCACGCGCTCGACGACGCGCGGGCGCTGCGGCAGCTGGTGCTGCAGGCGCAACTTCCGGCGCGCGCCGGCTGAGCCGCGCGCCGCACTTCCCGGCGCAGGGAAGCAAGTCAGTCCGCAGCGCGGCAGTCGAGCACCGCGGCGCCCTGCACACGGCCGCTGCGCAGCGCATCGAGCGCCTCGTTGGCCCGCGCCAGCGAATAGACCTCGATGCTGGTGTGCACCGGCACCCGGGCCGCCAATGCGAGGAACTCCTCGCCATCGGCGCGGGTCAGGTTCGCAACGGAGCGCAGCACGCGCTCGCCCCACAGTAGCGAGTAGGGAAACGCCGGAATGTCGCTCATGTGGATGCCGGCACAGACGACCTGTCCGCCTTTGCGGATCGCCGCCAGCGCGGCCGGCACCAGTGCGCCGACCGGAGCAAAGATGATCGCCGCATCGAGCGGCTGCGGTGGCTTCGCGTCCGCGCCGCCTGCCCAGGCACAGCCCAGCCCGCGCGCGAACTCCTGCCCGCCGGTGTCGCCCGGCCGCGTGAAGGCGAACAGCTTGCGTCCCTCCGCGATGGCAATCTGCGCCACCAGGTGTGCCGCGGCGCCGAAGCCGTAGATGCCGATTCGGCCGGCGTCGCCGGCAAGGCGCAGCGCGCGATAGCCGATCAGCCCCGCGCACAGCAGGGGAGCGGCGTGCAGATCGTCGAAGGCCTCTGGCAGCCGCAGGCAGTAATCGGCGCGTGCCACCACATGGCTCGCATAGCCTCCATCGCGCGTGTAGCCGGTGAATACGGGCGCATCGCACAGGTTCTCACGCCCGCCATGGCAGTAGCCGCAGTGGCCGCAGGTGCCGCCGAGCCACGGCAGTCCGACGCGGTCGCCGCAGGCGAAGCGTGACACGGCGGCGCCGAGGGCCTCGACGACGCCGACCACCTCGTGCCCCGGGACGATCGGCAGGCGTGCGGGCAGATCGCCATCCACCACATGCAGGTCGGTGCGACACACGCCACAGGCGCTGACCCGCAGCCGCACCTCGCCCGCTCCGGGCTCCGGCAACTCGCGCTCGATGCGCTCGAGCGGTCGGCCCAGCGCAGTCAGCGCCATGGCAACCGAGCGGCTGCCGGCGGGTTTGATCGGGTGGCTCCTGGAGCTTTCCGCGCTCACCGGGCTGCCCTTTCCGCTACCGGCTCATGCCATGGTGAGTTGCGGGACCGCGGCCACGGGCTCGACGATCT
>JALORV010000148.1 GCA_025458735.1 Burkholderiaceae bacterium
TGCCGGCTAGGACGGTCCACTGGTCGCCACGTAGGACATCATCACCGCCGCAAGCTCGCCGCGCCGCTCGACCCGAAGCGTCACCGTCACCGGCCCGGCCTGCCACCGGGCCTCGGCCGGCACGTCCGCCGGTCGGGGGCCACTGGGCGCAAGTTCACGGCCGTAGCGCCGTGCGGCGACCACGCGCAGTTCCTCGAATTCGCTCATCGCGGCAGACGGTGCCAGCAGGCGCGTCGGCTGCAGCAGCACCTGCTGCAGGCCGCGCTCGTCGAAGTACAGCTCGGCATTGAAGGCACGCTCCAGGTTCGTTGCCCGCGGCATCACCAGACCGAGCGACAGACCGTTGCCGAGCGACTTCGGCTGCAGGGGCGGCACCGCCTCCGGCAGGACGGTGCGCACATCGGAAATGCTCATGCCGGGCGACGTCACATGCCACAGCACTTTCTTCTGGCTCAGCAGCAGTGCGGCGATGCACGCCACGACGATGACAACGAAAATGGCTATCCAGCGCATGCGGGCGAACCAGTGATCAGCGGGGCGCTGACATTGCCAGCACTTCGCGCGACCAGCCATCTGGGGCTAGCCCTGATCTGAACGCGGAAGGCGCCGATCAAAGGCCCAAGGACCATGAAGACGCAGTACTACACCGCCGCCAGCCTGGATGGGTTCATTGCGACCGAGGACGACTCGCTGGACTGGCTGTTTCCGCTTGGGAATTTCGGCGATACCGGCTACCCGGCTTTCATCGCAGAAGTGGGAGCCCTGGCCATGGGCGCCACCACCTACGAGTGGATCGTGCGCCATGCGGACACGGTTGCCGAAGAAACCGGCACGCCCTGGCCCTACACGCAGCCGGCCTGGGTCTTCACCCACCGCGAGCTGCCCCGAGTTGAACAGGCGGACGTTCGCTTCGTGCGAGGCAGCGTCGCCGCGGTTCACCCGGACATGGTCAAGGCCGCCGGCAACAGGAACGTATGGGTCGTAGGCGGCGGCGACCTCGCCGGTCAGTTCCATGACAATGGACTGCTGGATGAAGCCATCATTCAACTGGCTTCCGTCACTCTTGGCCAAGGCAAGCCGCTGTTCCCACGCCGTGTGACAAGTCCACCGTGGCGCCTCGAGCCAGCGCTCCACGGCGGCCGACTAGCGCCAGCGCGCACCGGTGCGCGGGTCGCTGCAGGCACAGGACCTCAGTTCGCAGGAACAGCGGACCGCACCACTGCGCCCTGGCGCGGCACCGCGAGTGCCAGGGCGCGCCGATCCAGCACAGGCTCAGCGGCGCGAAGCCGTCGGTTCAGTACGCGATCTCGGCCGCCTTGCGGCCCGCCAGGAAGCCGCCGACGACGGCTGCCAGCAGCCCGTTGCCTTCCAGATAGCCGCCGCCGGCGTCACCGGAGATGCCGCGTGCGGCACCGCCGGCGGCGAGCAGGTTGGGCAGCGCGCTGCCGAGCATCTGTTCGCCGCGGAAGGTACGCCCGAATTCGTCCATGTCCTGCTCGAAGGCCAGCGCGTTGACCAGCGCCACCGACTGCTCCAGCCCCTGTGGTTCGATGCCGAGCCGCTCGGCCAGTTCGCGCAGCGTCGGGCCGCGCTTGATCAGGCCCTTGGCGACGGCTTCGGGGTAGTTCGGCATCGCCAGGCCGACTTCGTGGATGCGCTCGTCATAGATGTTGAACGCGATGCCTTCGGGCTGCGCCAGCACGAACAGCGCGCTCTCCGAATAGCCCTCGTGCTCGTTGCCGAAGCGTTCGCCGAGGCGATTGACCTGGATCGCGCCCTCGGTCATCAGCGCCCACGGCAGCTGCAGCCGCTGCGGCATGACGACCGAACTGTGCGCCTGGAAGCCGTCCAGGTCCTCGATCGCTGCGCCCAGTTCCTCGCCCCAGCCGAGGGCATCGCCACGGCTGCCGTCATGACCCGCGAACGGCAGCGCGCGCACGTCCGGCAGATGGCGCGCGACCAGTTCGACGTTGCCGGCAAAGCCGTTGGTGGCGAGCACCAGCGCCGAGCAGCCGATATCGATCGGTTCGCGGCCGCCGCGCAGGCAGCGCACGCCGCGCACGCGCTGGTCGGCATCGACGTAGAGTTCCGTCACGCGCGCGCCGGGCTGCAGGCGTACTCCTCCAGCGGCCAGCGCGCGGTACAGCGCCGACAGCAGCGCGGTGCCGCCGCGCTCGGCCAGCGCGTGCATGCGTGGACGGCCGTGACCCGGCGGCAGGCCGTCGACCAGTTCGAAGCGGAGGCCGGCGACGCGCTCCAGCCAGGCCAGCGTGCCGGCCGCTTCCTGCGTGTAAGCCTCGACCAGATGGGCCGCGGAGCGGCCGTTGGACTTCGCCTGGATGTCGGCCGCGAACTGCGCCGGCGAATCGTCGACCTCGCGCGCGCGCTGCGCGTCGGTGCCGGCCGCCGGGATCATCCCGGACGACAACGCGGTGGCGCCGGTCGGCGTGGCGTCGCCGTCGAGCACGAGCACCTTGGCGCCGGCGTCGCGGGCGGCGAGCGCCGCCAGCGCGCCGGCCGCACCGGCGCCGACGACGATCACCGGCACCGAGCTGGCGAAAGTCGGAAGGCGGTCGCGCACGATCGGCATGGCGGCTCCGGGGTCGCGGTCTGCGCGCCTAGCTGCGCGCGAACTGCTGCTCGATCCAGTGGGCGGCCGCGAGCGCCCGGGTGTCTTCGCCCGGACGCGCGATCACCTGCAGGCCGAGCGGCAGACCGGATTCACCATGCGCCAGTTCGCGCGGCAGCGGCACATTGATCTGCGGACCGCCGAGCAGGTGCCACGGCCGGTTGAACTGCGGGTCTCCGGTGGCGCCGAGGCCCTGCGGCGCCTCGCCTGCAGCGCTGGGCGCGAGCAGCACGTCGGCATCGCCGAACAGGCGGCCGATCGCCGCCGCGGCGGCGCGGCCGAGCTGCAAGGCCTCGACATAGTCGGGCGCACTGACGCCGCGGCCTTCGTCGATCAGCGCCACCAGCCGGCCCGACAGCAGCTCCCGGCGATACTGCGCTTCCGGCCCGAGCGCCCGCGCGGTCTCGAACAGCTGGACCGTGCGCTGGGCGTCGGCCAGCCGCGTGAAAGCCGGCTCGTCCCGCTCCGGTTCGTAAGGCCAGGCCAGCTCGCGTACCCGGGCGCCGCGCCCCGCGAGCAGACGCGCTGCGCGTTCCAGCGCAGCCTGCATCGACGGCGCGAGTTGCGCCGACCACGGCGTGGCTGTCCAAGCGATCGACGGCGCTGAACCGCCGTTGGCCACATGCTGCCACTGCGGCTGCAGCGCCAGCACCGCAGCCACCAGCGCGACATCCTCGACACTGCGGGCGAAGGCGCCGACGACGTCGAGCGTGTCGGACACGGCCTTGACACCGGCGCGCGGCACCGCTCCGCGCGTCGGCACGAAGCCCACCACGCCGCAGTAGGCGGCCGGCCGGATCACCGACCCGGCCGTCTGCGTGCCGAGCGCGAAGGGCGCCATGTGAGCCGCGACTGCGGCCGCCGAACCGCTCGATGAGCCACCAGGCGTATGCGCCAGCGCATGCGGGTTGCGCGTCGGGCCCGGCGTGAAGTTCGCCAGCTCGGCCGTCACGGTCTTGCCGATCACGTAGGCGCCGCCGCTGCGCAGCGCCGCGACACAGGCTGCATCGGACTGCGGCACATGGCCGAGGAAGATGGACGAACCGTACTCGCTGGGAATGTCGGCCGTGTCGATGTTGTCCTTCACGGCCACCGGCAGCCCGTGCAGCGGGCCGCGCCACTCGAGCCGGTCGTACTCGCGCGCCGTCTGCAGCGCCCGCGCGGCATCGATCCACGCGAAGGCCCGCACCTCGGGCTCGCGCTCGCGCACCGCATCCAGGAACGAGTGCGTGATCGCCTCGCAGCTGGCGTCGTGGGCAGCGATCATGCGTGCCAGCTGCGTGGCAGGCAGGCGGTTCAGTGGTGTCTTCATGGGCTCCCCGGGTGATCGAATCTACCTCAGCGGGCCGCCGCGCACCCGGCGAGCGGTCAAGCAATAAGAACGCCCGCAGGCGCCCTTATGCGGATGGCCGCGGTGAACGTTGCGGCCATCGATGCAATGACGGGCAGCGCGCGTGCTTGTCGGCGCGCCGCGGAGGCGGCGAGCGGCGCGCCGCGCGGAGGGCAAGCGGCGCGCTGCAACCGCTCAGAGGAACAGGTCGGGCAGCAGCTGCCGGCTGCCCGGAACCACGGAGTACCGGCCGAAGTCGGTGACGCCCGCTTTCTTCAGCACCTCTTCGTCGATGAAGAAATTGCCGGTCGTGGTCGCGGCGTCGGCGGTCAGCACGGCGTAGGCCGCGTCGGCCATGATCTCCGGCGACCGGCAGTGCTCGGGCTGGATGCCGGGGATCATCTGCAGCGCCGCGGTCTGGATCACCGTGCGCGGCCACAGCGCGTTGACGCCGATGCCGTAGCTGCGGAACTCCTCGGCGTGCCCGAGCACGCACATGCTCATGCCGTACTTGGCCATCGTGTAGGCCACGTGCGGCGCGAACCAGCGCGCCTCCATGTTGAGCGGCGGCGACAGCGTCAGCACGTGCGGATTGCGCTTGCGCTCGCCGGACTGCTTGAGGTACGGCAGGCAGGCCTGCGTGCACAGGAAGGTGCCGCGCGCGTTGACGCCCATCATCAGGTCGAAGCGCTTCATCGGGGTCGCTTCGGTGGGCGTCAGGTTGATCGCACTGGCGTTGTTGACGAGGATGTCGATCCCGCCGAAGGCTTCGGCCGTCCGCTTCGCGGCGGCCACCACCTGCTCCTCGTCGCGGATGTCGCACTGGATGGCGAGGGCCTTGCCGCCGGCAGCCTCGATCTCGGCGGCAGCCGTGTGGATCGTGCCCGGCAGCTTCGGGTTCGGATCGACGGTCTTGGCCGCAATCGCGACGTTGGCGCCGTCCGCCGCCGCGCGCTTGACGATGGCCAGGCCGATGCCGCGCGAGGCGCCGGAGATGAAAATGGTCTTGCCCTTGAGGTTCATGTCGACTCCGTGGTGAATCCAGTTGTTGCCGCCGTGCCACCCGCGGCGGCCAGACCGGCGATGTGAAAGGCGAGCTGGTCGGCGACCCGCGCATACAGCGCCGGCGCCGGATGAAAGCCGTCGGCGCTGAACAGGTCGGCGCGCGCGATGCCGCCCATCTCGATGTGCGAAACGCCGGCCTGCCGTGATGCCCAGCGCGCCTGCGCCCGGTTGTTGCGCCGCGCGGCCTGTCCCGCGTACCACGCGAGCGGCCGCGGAACGGCAGGAAAGATCTCCATTTCCGGCAGCGCCGGAAAGGCGACGTGACGTACGCCCGCGTGCACCTGCAGCCAGTCGACGATGTGCTGGCGATGGCGCAGCGCAAAGGCCAGCGGCACGTCCTTGGTGATGTCGTTGACGCCGACGATCACGACCGCCACGTCGGCCGGCTGCGGCCGCGCGCGGATCAGCCGGCGCAGCACGCCCTCCGAGGTCAGGCCGGCTGCCGCGACCAGCTGCCAG
>JALORV010000149.1 GCA_025458735.1 Burkholderiaceae bacterium
GCCAGGCTGGTCTGGCTGATGCTGGGGCCAGCGGTTCTGACGGCCTGCCAGTCGGAGCAGACGACGCAGGCCGGCGCGGTCGGCGTCGACCGGCAGCAGACCATGACTTCGCTCGTGAGCAGCCGCGAGATCGAACAGCAGGCGTCGCAGCAGTATGCGCAGATCCTGGCGCAGGCACAGAAGAAGGGACTGCTGAACCAGGACCCGGATCAGGTGCGGCGGGTGCGCGCGATTGCCGCGCGTCTCGTACCCCAGGTCGACGCCTTCCGTGCCGATGCGGTCAAGTGGAAGTGGGAAGTCAATGTCCTGACATCGAAGGACATCAACGCCTGGTGCATGCCGGGCGGCAAGATCGCCGTCTACACCGGGCTGATCGAGCGGCTGAAGCTGACCGACGACGAACTGGCGGCCGTGATGGGACACGAGATCGCCCACGCCCTGCGCGAGCACGCGCGCGAGCGCATGGGCCGTCAGATGGCCACGCAGACCGCCACCGTCGTCGGCGCCATCGCGCTGGAGATCTTCACCGGCGTGCGGCTCGATCCGCAGCTGGCCGGCACCTTCACGCAGGCGATGTTCGTGCTGCCCAACAGCCGCGAGAACGAGCAGGAGGCCGATCTGATCGGCATCGAGCTGGCGGCGCGTGCCGGCTACGACCCGCGGGCAGCGATCACGCTGTGGCAGAAGATGGGGCAGGCCGGTGGTGGAGCGCGAGGAAAAGGCGCCGCCGGCGGTGGCTCGAAGTGAACGGGCGCCGGCGCCCGGTGCCGGTCCTCAGCCGATCACCAGCTCGCTGCGCGCGGTGAAACGGGTGGCGCGCGCGAGCGGGTGGCTGGCCTCGCGCGTCGGCTCGATGGCGAGCAGCAATGCACGCCGCTCGTCGGCGCTCAGCCGGCTGAAGAGAAAGTCGCGTGCATTGCCCGCCTCGCCCGGCAGGTACAGCTGTGTTGCGAAGGCTCGCCCGCCGTCCGGCTGCACGCGCACGTGAATGTGCGGGGTGCGTCCGGGGTAGGCGACCGGACGGATCGTGCGGAAGTAAAACTCTCCGCCGGCAGTCGAGCGGGCAATGCCGTAGCCCTGGAAATTGGGATCGCGCTCCGCCTCGGCGCCGCCCGCGGGGTGGTGATAGACCGCGTTGGCATCGCACTGCCAGATTTCCACGGTGGCCTGCAGCGGCTGTCCGCGACGGTCGAGCAGGCGACCGGTCAGCAGGATCGGAATGCCCTTGCTGAGCACGCGATCGCCGTCGACCACCAGCAGATCGGCGTCGGTCTGGCCCGGCCGTTCAGCGGCATGGCGCGGATAAAACGGTCCGAGAGTCTGGGCCGGTGACGGCGGCAGCGATCCGGCAGCCTGTCCCAGCGCGGACAGCGGCGCGAGGCCGGCACCCGTCAAGCCAGCCGCGCCCGCGAGAAAGTGGCGGCGTGCCAGTGTCGCGCGATTGTCGAGTCGGTGCGATGGGAACGACTCGGTCGGGCGGGTGCGTCGTGTCATGGCGGGCTCCGGGCAGTTCAGCACCGCTCAGACAGCCGCTCCAGTCGGTCGTTCCCGGCATCGACTTCCGCGTCCGCGAGCGGGTGACGGTGTCCCGGATGGCATAATCGTTCGCTCTGCGCGCCGCTTCCCGGTGCCCGCTGGCGCCCTCCGGGGCGCCGCCCGTTCGATGTCCGCTCGTACCCTTTACGACAAGCTGTGGGATGACCACGTGGTGCACGTCGAAGACGACGGCACCACGGTGCTTTACATCGACCGCCACCTCGTGCACGAAGTCACCAGCCCGCAGGCCTTCGAAGGCCTGCGCGAGGCCGGTCGCAGGCCGTGGCGCGTCAGTTCGATCGTGGCCACCGCCGACCACAACACGCCGACCACCGGCTGGGAGCGCGGTTACGACGGCATCACCGATCCGATCTCGCGCGAGCAGGTGGTCACGCTCGACAACAACATCCGCGAGTTCGGCGCCGCCGCCTACTTTCCTTTCCTCGACCGGCGCCAGGGCATCGTTCACGTGATGGGTCCGGAGCAGGGCGCCACGCTGCCGGGCATGACGGTCGTGTGCGGCGACTCGCACACCAGCACGCATGGGGCCTTCGGCGCGCTCGCCTTCGGCATCGGCACCAGCGAGGTCGAGCATGTGCTGGCCACGCAGACCCTGTTGATGAAGAAGGCGCAGAACATGCTGGTGCGGGTCGACGGGCGGCTGGCGGCCGGCTGCACCGCCAAGGACATCGTGCTGGCCATCATCGGCCGCATCGGCACCGCCGGCGGCACCGGCAGCGCGATCGAATTCGGCGGCAGCGCCATCGAGGCGCTGAGCATCGAAGGCCGCATGACGGTGTGCAACATGGCGATCGAGGCCGGTGCCCGCTCGGGCATGGTTGCGGTCGACGACAAGACCATCGAGTACGTGCGCGGCCGCGCGTTCGCGCCCGCCGGCCCGATGTTCGAGCAGGCTGCCGCGGCATGGCGGCGCCTGCGGTCGGACCCCGGTGCCCGCTTTGACAACGTCGTGACCCTGCGCGCCGAGGAAATCGAGCCGCAGGTGACCTGGGGCACGTCGCCGGAGATGGTCACCACCATCAGCGGCAGCGTCCCCGACCCGGAGGCCGAGAAGGATCCGGTGCGGCGCGAGGGCATCGAACGCGCGCTGCGCTACATGGGGCTGCAGCCGAAGACCCGCATCGCCGACATCCGCATCGACAAGGTCTTCATCGGTTCCTGCACCAACTCGCGCATCGAGGATCTGCGCGAGGCCGCCTGGGTGGTCAGGCGCCTCGGCAAGCGCGTGGCCCCGGGCGTGCGCCTGGCGATGGTGGTGCCGGGCTCCGGCCTGGTGAAGGCTCAGGCCGAGCGCGAAGGCCTGCACGAGGTTTTCCGCGCCGCCGGCTTCGAGTGGCGCGAGCCCGGGTGCTCGATGTGCCTGGCGATGAACGCCGACCGGCTCGAGCCCGGCGAGCGTTGCGCCTCGACCAGCAACCGCAACTTCGAGGGCCGCCAGGGCGCGGGCGGCCGTACCCACCTGGTTTCCCCGGCGATGGCGGCCGCGGCCGCCATCGAGGGGCACTTCGCCGATGTCAGGAGACTCCAATGAAGAAACTGCTTTGCCTGTTCGCTGCCGTCTTCATCGTCACCGGCTGCAACACGATCGCCGGCATCGGCAAGGATGTCGAGGCGGCGGGCAGTGCGGTCGACCGTGCGGCGACCGACACCAAGAAGAAGATGTAACCGATCACGGAGCCAGGCCTTGCAGGCTTTCACCGTTCACCGCGGGCTGGTGGCGCCGCTCGATCGCGCCAACGTCGATACCGACGCCATCATTCCCAAGCAGTTCCTCAAGTCGATCCGGCGTACCGGCTTCGGCCCGAACCTGTTCGACGAGTGGCGTTATCTCGACCACGGCGAACCGGGCATGGACGCCGCGCGCCGGCCGTTGAACCCCGACTTCGTGCTGAACCAGCCGCGCTATGCCGGTGCCTCGATCCTGCTGGCGCGCAAGAACTTCGGCTGCGGTTCCTCGCGCGAGCACGCGCCGTGGGCGCTGCTGCAGTACGGCTTCCGCGCCGTGATCGCGCCGAGCTTCGCCGACATCTTCCACAACAACAGCATGAAGAACGGGCTGCTGCCGGTGGTTTTGCCGGAACTGGTGATCGACCGGCTGTTCCACGAAGTGGCCGCGCATCCCGGGTACCAGCTGACGATCGACCTGCCGCGCCAGCGCGTGGTCGAGGCCGATGGTCGCGAGCACGCGTTCGAGATCGCGCCCTTCCGCAAGGACTGCCTCGTCAACGGGCTCGACGACATCGGACTCACCTTGCGGCACCGGGACAAGATCATGGCCTTCGAGCAGCAGCGGCTGGCGCAGCAGCCCTGGCTGGCGGGCGCATCGCCGGGAAACTCGTGATGCCGGCCGCATCGGTCATGACGCGGGGCGGGCTCGAATGAAGATCGCGGTGCTGCCCGGTGACGGGATCGGCCGGGAAATCGTGGCCGAAGCGCTCAAGGTCCTGCGTGCGCTCGGCGAGCGCTTCGAGTTCGAGCATGCGGACGTCGGCGGCGCGGCTGTCGATGCCCACGGTCATCCGCTGCCCGAGGCGACGCTGCGCCTGGCGCAGGCGGCCGATGCGGTGCTGTTCGGTGCGGTCGGCGACTGGAAGTACGACCGGCTGGAGCGCTCGTTGCGGCCGGAGCAGGCCATTTTGGGCCTGCGCAAGTCGCTTGGGCTGTTCGCCAACTTCCGTCCCGCGATCTGCTACGCGGAACTGACCGCGGCCTCGAGCCTCAAGCCGGAGCTGGTCGCCGGCCTCGATCTGCTGATCGTGCGCGAGCTGACCGGAGACATCTACTTCGGTCAGCCGCGCGGACGTCGCAGCGCACCGGACGGGGCCTTTGCCGGTTCGCCCGAGGCCTTCGACACGATGCGCTACAGCCGGCCGGAGATCGAGCGCATCGCGCACGTCGCCTTCCGCGCGGCACAGAAGCGTTCGCGCAAGCTCACCAGCGTCGACAAGGCGAACGTGCTGGAGACGTTCCAGTTCTGGAAGGACGTGGTGAGCGAGATCCACGCGCAGTATCCGGACGTCGAACTCGAGCACATGTACGTCGACAACGCGGCCATGCAGCTGGTCAAGGCGCCGAAGAATTTCGACGTGATCGTGACCGGCAACATGTTCGGCGACATACTCTCGGACGAGGCCGCGATGCTGACCGGCTCGATCGGCATGCTGCCGTCGGCGTCGCTGAACGAGCGCGGCCAGGGCCTGTACGAGCCTTCGCACGGCAGCGCGCCGGACATCGCGGGCAAGGGCGTTGCCAATCCGCTCGGCAGCGTTGATGCTGCGTTACTCGCTCGATCGCGCCGCGCAGGCCGACCGTGTCGAAGCGGCGGTCAGGAAGGTGCTGGCGCAGGGTCTGCGGACCGCGGACATCGCCGGGCCGGGCGCGTCGACCGTCGGCACGGCAGCGATGGGCGACGCGGTGGTGGCGGCACTGGCGGCATGAACGGCGCGCGTGAGGCCGCGTCGAAGCGCTCATCCCGGGCGCCCCGCTCAGCGGGAGCGCCACGGAGTTGCAAGAGGTGGAAATGAAGCTTGGCATCGTAGGCTGGCGTGGCATGGTGGGCTCGGTCCTGATGGACCGCATGAACGCCGAGCGCGACTTCGAACTGGTCGACACGACCTTCTTTTCCACCTCGAATGCCGGCGGGGCGGCGCCTGCGGTGCCGCGCGCGCAGGGAACGCTGAAAAACGCCGATGACATCGCCGCGTTGACGGCGCAGGACGTCGTCATCACCTGCCAGGGCAGCGACTACACGAAGGAGATCTACCCGAAGCTGCGCGCCACCGGCTGGAACGGCTACTGGATCGATGCCGCCAAGACGCTGCGCATGCAGGACGACGCGGTGATCATCCTCGATCCGGTCAACCGGCCGGTGATCGATGCCGCGCTGGCACGCGGCATCCGCAACTACATCGGTGGCAACTGCACGGTGAGCTGCATGCTGATGGGCGTGGGAGCGCTCTTCAAGCGCGACCTCGTCGAGTGGATGACCTGCACCACCTACCAGGCCGCTTCCGGCGGCGGCGCGCAGCACATGCGCGAGCTGCTGACCCAGTTCGGCACGCTGAATGCCGAGGTGCGCGACCTGCTGGCCGATCCGGCCAGCGCGATCCTCGACATCGACCGCCGCATCAGCGGCAGGCAGCGCGCGCTCGGCGACGACGAGACGCAGCATTTCATCGTGCCGCT
>JALORV010000150.1 GCA_025458735.1 Burkholderiaceae bacterium
TGCCCGTACAAGAAGATCTACTACAACTGGAAGAGCGGCAAGGCCGAGAAGTGCATCTTCTGCTACCCGCGCATCGAGGCGGGCCAGCCCACCGTGTGCAGCGAGACCTGCGTGGGCCGCATCCGCTACCTCGGCGTGCTGCTCTATGACGCCGACCGCATCGAGGAAGCCGCCAGCGCCGAGCACGACCGCAACCTGTACTCGGCACAGCTTGGCATCTTCCTCGATCCGAACGATCCGCGCGTCATCGAGCAGGCACGGGCCGACGGAATACCCGAGGCCTGGCTCAGCGCCGCTCGGAACTCGCCCGTGTACAAGATGGCGGTCGACTGGCGTGTCGCGCTGCCGCTGCACCCCGAGTACCGCACGCTGCCGATGGTCTGGTACATCCCGCCGCTGTCGCCGGTGACCTCACGCGCCCAGAGCGGCGAGGTCGGCATGAACGGCGAACTGCCCGACGTGCGCAGCCTGCGCATTCCCGTGAAGTACCTCGCCAACCTGCTGACGGCGGGCGACGAGGAGCCGGTGGTGCGCGCGCTCGAACGGATGATGGCGATGCGCGTGTTCATGCGCAGCCGCCATGTCGACGGCGTCGACAAGCCGGCCGTGCTGGAGACGGTCGGCCTGACGCGGGCCGAGGTGGAGGAGATGTACAAGGTCATGGCGATTGCCAACTACGAGGATCGCTTCGTGATTCCGACCACGCACCGCGAGTACGCCGAGAACGCCTTCAACGTGCGGGGAGGCTGCGGCTTCTCCTTCGGCAACGGCTGCTCCGAGGGCGTGACCGAGACCAGCCTGTTCGGCAGCGAGAAGAAGCGCACGATCCCGATCAAGGCGACGGTGTAGCCATGAGCCTCTTCACCATGGGCCCATTCGACAAGACGCCGGAGCGACTCGGCCATTCGCTGCGCGCGCTGGCCTGGCTGCTGCGCTATCCCGACGACAGCCTGCGGGCGGTGGCCGGCCAGCTCGGCGCTGCCCTGCGGGCCGAGGGCGCGCTCGGCGCCGGCCGGCTCGGCGAGCTCGACGCGCTGATCCGACGGTTGCAGTCCGAGCCGGCACTGCGCAGCGAAGCCGAGTATGTGGAACTGTTCGACCGCGGCCGTCGCACGGCGCTGCACCTGTTCGAGCACGTCCACGGCGACAGCCGCGACCGTGGTCAGGCCATGGTCGACCTGACGCAGACCTACGAGCGCGCCGGGCTGATGCTGGCGCCGGGCGAACTGCCCGACTACCTGCCGGTGGTGCTGGAGTTCGCCAGCACGCAACCGCCGGCGGAAGCCCGCGCCTTCCTGCGCGAGACCGCGCACATCGCCCGCACCATCTTCAGCGCCCTGCTCGAGCGGCACAGCCCGTACGCCAGCGTGCTGGCGGCGGTGCTGGATCTGGCCGGCGAGCGCGTCGACGCCGTACCGCTCGCCGAGGAGCCCTCGCTCGATGAAGCCTGGGCCGAACCCGAAGCCTTCGGCGGCTGCAGTTCGAACGGCCAGTCGCGGCCGAACGAGCCGCAGCCCGTCCACATCGTCCGTCCCGACAAGGCGGCACCCCGCGCCGCCGCCCGAGGAGTCATCGCATGAGCGCCCTGCACAACTTCATCTTCGTCGTCTATCCCTACATCTGCCTCGGGGTGTTCCTGATGGGCAGCCTGGCGCGCTTCGACCGCGACCAGTACACGTGGAAGAGCGACTCCTCGCAGATGCTGCGCGCGCGCCAGCTGCGCATCGGCAGCAACATGTTCCACGCCGGCATCCTGTTCCTGTTCTTCGGCCACCTGTTCGGCCAGCTGACGCCGCACTCCTTCTACGAAATCTTCATGACCGCCTCGCAGAAGCAGCTGCTGGCGGTGGTCGCCGGCGGCGTCGCCGGCCTGGTGTGCTTCATCGGCCTGTCGATGCTGCTGCACCGGCGCCTGTTCGACCCGCGCATCCGCCTGACCAGCCATCGCACCGATCTCGCAATCCTGATCATCCTGTGGGTGCAGCTGGCGCTCGGCCTGGCGACGCTGCCGGCGTCGCTCAGCCACGTGTCCGACCCGAAGACGATGATCGCGCTGGCCTCCTACCTGCAGGGCATCGCCACCCTGCGGCCGGATCCGAGCCTCGTGGTCGGCATCCAGTGGCACTTCATCGCCCACATGCTGCTCGGCATGACGATCTTCCTGCTGCTGCCGTTCAGCCGCCTGGTGCACGTGTGGAGCGGCTTCGCCACGGTTGCCTATCTGTTCCGGCCCTATCAGCTGGTGCGTGCGCGCCGCCTGAACGTGCCGGCCGGCCACAACCAGCCGGGCCGCGCATCGTGAACGCGGTCCTGACACGACGGACGGCCAGCGTCGGTGGCGTCGCCATCGCGTCGCCGGATGAGCCGCTGAGCGCCGACGACCTGCGGTTGCGCGCCCACGTCGAGCTGCTGCGGCAGGCGGCGATCAGCGCCGGGCTGCTCGATGCCGACGATCCACCCCCGGTGCAGGGTGCCATCAGCGAGGCGGCCGCGGAGGCGATCGAGGCGCTGCTCGAACGCGAGCTTGCGCGTCCGCGCGCCGACGAGGCCACCTGCCGCCGCTACTACGCGGCTAATCCGGCCCGCTTTGCACTGGGCGAGCGGGTGCGCCTGCGCCACGTGCTGTTTGCTGTCACCGCGGGCGTCGACCTGGACGCGCTGCGCGGCCGGGCCGAGGCCTGCCTGCTCGACCTGCGGGCGCGCACGCATGCCGAGGCCGACCGCTTCGGCACGGCAGCGGCCCAGTTGTCCAACTGTCCGAGCGGCCGCGAGGGCGGCATGCTCGGCTGGCTGACAGCGGCCGAGTGCGCACCCGAGTTCGCGCGCGAAGTATTCGGACAGCCGGAAGTCGGCGTGCTGCCGCGGCTGGTCCGCAGCCGCTTCGGTTTCCACGTCGTTGAAGTCCTGGAGCGCAGCGCCGGAACGGTGCCGTCCTTCGAGGAGGTCCACGCGGCCGTCAGCCAGGCACTCGACCGCCAGGCCTACGCCAATGCGCTGCGCCAGTACCTGCAGCTGCTGGCCGGCGCAGCCTGCATCGAAGGCATCGAGCTCGACGCCGCGGCGACGCCGCTGGTGCAGTAGCTGCCGGGCCGCAGCCAATGCCCGACGAACTGCTCGAGCGGCTGCGGCGCTTCAAGAGCGACGCCTTTCCGCAGTTCCGCGAGCGCTTTCAGGAGCTGGTCGACGACGGCCAGCATCCGACGACGCTGTTCATCGGCTGCAGCGACTCGCGCATCGTGCCTTACCTGCTGACCGGTTCGGGGCCGGGGGAGCTGTTTCTGGTCCGCAACGTCGGCGCCTTCGTGCCGCCGTACGACCAGAGCCGGGGCTTCCACGGCACTGCGGCTGCCATCGAGTTCGCGGTGCTGAACCTGGCCGTCAAGCGCATCATCGTCTGCGGTCACAGCCACTGCGGCGGCATCCGCGCTCTGTACGAGGAAGTCCCGGCGGTCGCGCAGAACCTGGCGCACTGGCTCGAACTCGGCCGCGAGGCGGCGCTGCCGGTGGCCCACCCCGGCGAGGAGGTGCTGCGGCGAACCGAGCAGCGCGCCATCGTGCTGCAGCTGGAGCGGCTGATGGATTACCCGATGGTGCGCGAGCGGGTCGAGGCCGGCACGTTGACGCTGCATGGCTGGCACTACGTGCTGGAAGACGGCGAGGTGCATGTATTCGACGTCGTCTCGGGCGGCTTCGTGCCGGCCTCGCAGTCCGAGCACGCGGGCACCGGCCCTTACCGCGACGCCGGCACCTTGCTGCCGCTGTCCGCCAGCGGCATCCCGGGAGACGACGGGTGGGAACTGCCGGAGCGCTGAACCGATGCCGGCCGTTGTCCTTGGTGCGACCGACCGGCCGGGGCGCCGGGCCGGTGCTGGACTGCCGATGAACGCCTACGGCGCGCTCAAGATCGTGCATGTCACCAGCGTCGTGCTGTCAGGCACCGGGCTGCTGCTGCGCTATGCACTGGTTCGCTACGGCGCGTCCGTTGCGCGGAGGAGGGCCTTCCGCATCGTGCCGCATGGGGTCGACACCCTCCTGCTCGCAAGTGCGGTGGCGATGGCGGTGCTGGCCCGGATCAATCCGCTCGCCGACGACTCGCGCTGGCTGCTTGCCAAGATCGCGCTGCTGCCGCTGTATGTCGTGGCCGGCGCCATCGCGCTGCGCGGTGATCCCCGCTGGCGCGCCCC
>JALORV010000151.1 GCA_025458735.1 Burkholderiaceae bacterium
GCGTAGCCGGTGTCCCAGTAGCCGAAGCCGGTCTGGTAGATGTAGAACAGCAGCAGGGTCGTCGCGTTGTCCGGCGCGCCCTTGGTCATCACCACGACGTGGTCGACCAGCCGGAAGGCGCCGATCACCGCGTTGATCGAGATGAACAGCGTCGTCGGCATCAAGAGCGGCAGGATGACCCGGCGCAGCGTCTGCCAGTAGCTCGCCCCCTCGAGGCCGGCGGCCTCCAGCAGCGTCGGCGATATCTGCTGCAGCGCGGCCAGGTAGAAGATCATGAAGAACCCGGCTTCCTTCCAGATGGTGATCACGATCAGCGCGCCGAGCGCCGTGTCCGGCATGCCGAGCAGGTTCTGGCCACCCAAGCCGAAGACTTGCAGGAAACGATCGACGAGTCCGTAGTCGGGGGCGTAGAAGAACAGCCAGATGTTGGCGACCGCCACCATCGGCAGGATCGTCGGCGTGAAGTACGCCATGCGCACCGCCGCCTGTCCGCGCAGGTGGGAGTTGACCAGCAGCGCCATCAGCAGCGCCAGCCCCATCGACAGCGGGATGGTCGTCAGCGCATAGATCAGGTTGTTGCTCATCGCCTTCCAGAAGACCGGGTCTTCGATCATCCGCTGGTACTGATCGAGACCGATGAAGACGGCGGCCCGCTTGCCGCGCGGCGTCGAGAACAGGCTGTCGACCAGCGTCCCGAGAATCGGCTGGTAGGTGAACGTCCACAAAAGCACGGCCGCCGGCAGCAGCAGCAGGCCGCCGTACAGGGCGTTGCGCGACGCCTTCATGAGCGACGCTCGCGATCGGGGCGTTTCATGGCCGGACGAACGCCCCTCCCCGCGAGAGGAGGGGCAACCAGGGTCAGCGATAGGGTTTGAGGATGCGGTCGATCTCGGCCTGCGCGTCGGCGAGCGCCTTCTGCGGCGTCTTGGTTCCGGTCAGCGCGGCGGCCAGCGCGTCGTTCAGCACCTTGCCGGTGCGCGCGTTCTCGTGCGTCGACCACTCCGGCACCGACACCGGGATCTGGTCGCGCGCGACCAGGACTTCCGGAACCTTGGCCGCGTAGGCCTTCAGCGCCGGCGTATTCCAGGCGCCGTCGCGCGGAGCGACATAGCCGGTGGCGATGCTCCAGTCGGCCAGGATCTCGTCCGAGGTCAGGAACTTGATGAACTTCATCGCGGCCTCCTTCTCGGCAGCGGGGGCCTTCTTGAAGATGTACAGGTTGCCGCCGCCCAGCACCGAAGCCGGTTTCACCTTGCCGGGATACGGCGCCAGGCTGAAGTCGAACTTCGCATTGGCCTTGAGGTTGGTCAGGTTGCCCGTCGTCGTCCAGATCATCACGATCCGCTCTTCGAGGAAGTCCGACGGCGTGGTGCCCCACTCCTGGATGCCGGGCGGGTGGATGCCGTGCACCTTGTTGAGGTCGACCCAGAACTGGAGCGCTTCGACGACCTTCGGATCGGTCAGGTAGGTCTGGTTGCCCGCGTCGTTCATCAGGCGCACGCCGTTCTGCGCGGCCAGCGCGCCGAACAGCCACTGCGCCGAGCCGACGTTGCCCGGGATGCCCACGCCCCAGCGCACCACGCGGCCCGAGGCGTCCTTCTTGGTCACCGCCTTGCCGTAGGCGACCATCTCGTCCCAGGTCTTGGGGTACTTCTTCGGATCCAGCCCGGCCTCGGCGAACGCCTTCTTGTTCCAGTACAGCACCGCCGTCGAGCGCTGGAACGGCACCGCCCAGACATGTCCGTCGACCTTGGCGCTGGCCATGTACGCGGGCATGAAGCCGGCGAGCCACGCCTTGTCGTCCGCCCGCTCTTGGCCGCGGTCAGCGCCTTGGTCGTGGTGTCGAGATAATTCCCGGAATAGACCGGGACCACCTTGATGTCCGGGTTCGCGGCTTCGAATTTGGCCACGTAGCCGTCGATGATCTTGGTGAGCGGACCGCCGACCTGGACCGGATAGAAGAACGTCACCTGCGTCTTCGCCAGCGCCGCGCCGGACGCGAGCACCAGCATCGCAGCGGCCGCCAATACGCCGCCGACCAGCATTTTCCTGAAACGAAACATCGAGAACCTCCTTGGTTGGAATTGCCGCGCTCAGGAAAGAGCCTTCGCCCCCACCTGCCCCGTACAACGCAAGCCACTGCCCTTGTCGAAAAAGTGCTGTGCCGACTCGGGCCAGTTCAGGAACACCGTGTCGTCCGCCGCGCAGGGCGCGCGCCCCGGCGTGCGGACCAGCACGCGCTGGTCACCCGCCTGGCACGCGGTGATCGTGTCCGCGCCGAAGTACTCGATGCTCTCGACCCGTGCCGCGACGCCGTGGTCGGAGAACCGGATGTGCTCGGGCCGGACTCCCAGCTGGTACTCGCCCGGGGATAGGCGGTCGGGCAGGACCTGCGCACCGCCATCGACTGCGAGTCCCGCGACTGACGGCGAGAGGTCCAGGATGTTCATCGGCGGCGTGCCGATGAAACGCGCGGCAAAGGTCGACACCGGCTCTTCGTAGAGCTCGGTCGGCGTGCCGCTCTGCTCCACCCGGCCGTCGCGCATCAGGATGATGCGGTCGGCCATGCTCATGGCCTCGGTCTGGTCATGCGTGACGAACACCATCGCGATGCGCAGGCGCCGCTGCAACGAGCGGATCTCGTTGCGCATCTCCGCGCGCAGCTTGGCGTCCAGATTGGAGAGCGGCTCGTCGAGCAGGCAGACCGGCGTCTCGGCAATCAGCGCGCGCCCGAGTGCCACGCGCTGCTGCTGGCCCCCCGACAACTGGCTGGGACGGCGGTCGAGCAGCGCGGACAATCCGAGCAGATCGACGATCCTGCCCAGCCGCTGCGCGCGCTCCGCCTTGGGCGTACCGCGTACCGACAGGCCGAACACGATGTTCTCGGCAACCGTCATGTGCGGGAACAGCGCATAGGACTGGAACACCATCGACAGGTTGCGCTGGGACGAGGGCAGCGACGTCACGTCGCGCCCGGCGATGCTGACCGTCCCGGCGGTCGCCGCCTCCAGCCCGGCGATCAGCCGCAGCGTAAGCTGACCTCGTCGACCGCGCGGACGCTGCCCCACTGCTTCACCAGATTCCGCACCGCTATCCCAGACACGAGATTCTCCTGATGCTCCAACTCATGCAAACACGAACTTCTTCCTGAGCTTCTCCGAAATCCCGGCCACGGCCGCGCGCGCTTCGCTGCCGGTGACGATGTGGTCGATGCGCGCCAGCGGAGCGATGACCGCGAGCGCCGTGCGCTGGAGCTTGGAGTGGTCGGCGACGACGACGACCATTTGAGCGATTTCGATCATCGCCTGCTGGGCGCAGGCGATCTGCGGCTGCGACGTGCAGACCAGTCCGCGGCCGACGTCGACGGCCGCCACGCTGAGAATGGCCTTGTCGACATTGAACGAGCGAACCATCGCCGCAGCCATCGCACCGCTGAACGAGTGGTTGATCGGAACGTACTCGCCGCCGATCACGTGGATCGCGCGCGCGCCGCCGGCGATCAGCGTGGCCAGCACGTCCTGTCCGTTGGTCACGAACGTCAGCGAAGGATTGCCGGCCAGGAGCTTGGCCACCTGCAGCGACGTGGTGCCGCTGTCGATCATCACCGCGTCGCCCTCGCAGACCATCGCGGCAGCCGTGGCGGCGATCCGCCGCTTCTCGTCGAGATTGGTCGTTTCACGGATGGCCGTATCGTTGTCGTGCGTCACCTGCGTGACACCGACCGCACCGCCGTGGGTGCGGCGCAGCAGCTTGCGGTGCTCGAGCTCGGTGAGGTCGCGGCGGATCGTCGCGATGGAGACGCCCAGTTCGTCTCCCAGCCGCCGGGCATCGACGAACAGGCGCGAGCGCACGAGCTCGAGCAGGCGCGCCTGGCGCCGCGGCGCCGACCGGAGGTCGTCGGGCATGGGGCGTACCGAAGTCGCAACAGCCGCCAAGGCTGGTCTCCACGCTGATTGTTTTCGCTCATTATATGAGCGCATCGGCGCACGTCAAGTCCCCACGGCGCGTCGGGTCGGGCGACAAGCCCCGCCCTGAGCGACACCGGGCAGCCGGGATGCCCGTGCCGCGCACAGCCGCTCGGGTGCGGCTACCCGCAGCGGCAGCCCGGTACGCTCGTGCCGCGTCCGCCGGCGCCGGCTACCGCCGTGTGGACGGTGGCGGCATCCGCGACACGATCGCCGCCATCGCTTCGGCCGCCCCCATCGGCAGTCGAAACGCGACGTGCTCGGTGAGGCGCGTCGCCACCGGATTGATCTCGACGGTCGGCGCGCCCCGCCGTGCGGCGTCGACCACCGCGTGCGCGATGTAGGGGAAGATCGCCGACGTGCCGATGGCGAACACCATGTCGAAGCCCTCGTGCAGGGCCGCGAACAGCCGCTCGAGCGCTTCGCCCGGCAGCGCCTCGCCGAACAGCACCACGTTCGGCCGCAGCACGCCGGCGCAGCGTGGACAGCGCGGCGGGATGCTCCAGCCCTCCAGGTCCTCGGTGACGACCCGATAGCCGCAAGCGGTGCACAGGAGTTCGTCGAGCCGGCCGTGGATCTCGATCACGCGGCGGCTGCCGGCCTTGCCGTGCAGCCCGTCGACGTTCTGCGTGAGCACCAGCACGTACGGCAGCGACCGCTCCAGCTCGGCGATCGCGCGGTGCGCGGCGTTGGGCTGTGCGCCCCGGCAGGTCAGCTCGATCTGCGCGAGGTACTTCCAGGTGATGTCCGGACGCGCAGCGAACGTCGTCCCCGACAGCGCCACCTCGATCGGCAACCCGTGCTCGGTGTCCTTGCCCTCGTAGAGTCCACCCACCCCGCGATACGTCGGCAGCCCGGAATCGGCCGAGATCCCGGCCCCGGTCACGAACAGGACGCGCCGCGATTCGGCCAGGTGTTGCGCAATGCGGTCGATGGCTTGTTCGGCGCTCACGACGCCACCCCGTTGGGCCGGATCGCACACGCATTGTGCCGCCGGACGGCGGCGCCGGCGCGCATCCGCGGGAATGGGCGTCGCAGTGGTCGTGCCTCGCGCCGAGGACCCGGCGCGAGCACCAGGCGCGAAAAGAAATCGGGCACGCAGCCCGATTTCTGAAGCGCAGTGCTGAAACGAGTCAGCACACGGCGCGTGCTTACTTCTTGGCGTCCGGCTTCTTCTCGCCTTCCATCAGCTTCTTGCACTCGGCCTTCATCTTCTCGTCGGTCGACTTCGGATCCATCTTCTTGCAGGCTTCCAACTTCTTGGCCTTGTCCGCATCGCTCATCGCACCGCCGTGAGACATGGCGAAAGCGCCAGCGGAAGCGGTGGCGAAGATCGCCGCAACCAACATCGACAACAGCTTGTTCATGTTTAAACTCTCCGGTTTGGGTTGGAACGAAACGTCCTTTTGGAACGCGAGTGAAAGTCTAGAACAAGAATGACCGCAAGTCACCGTATCAACTCCCTGTTTTTGCAGGGCATCGTGGTATTTTTGCCCGCTCTGGCGGTTCTTGCCTTGACGGTGGCCTGCCTCGCGCCCGTTCACCTGCTGGCCGCCCCGCGTCTGCCGACCGACCCGGCCGAGGTGCTGGAGCGCCTGCCGATGCGGCCGGCAGACGCTACGGCACGCGAACTTTCCGGGCTTCGGGCCGCGGTAACCCGCGCCGCGAAGGAGGATCCGGCCGATCCGCTCCCGGCCGCCCGCCTGGCCGGGCGCTACTACGAACTGGCCGTTGCCCGAGGCGATCCGCGCTATATCGGCTATGCCGATGCGGTCCTGGCGCCGTTTGCCCGCAGCCGGGCACCGGCCCTGTTGACGGTTCGCGGTCAGTTGCGGCAACACCGGCATGACTTCGACGGCGCGCTGCAGGACTTCGCCGGCGCGCTCGAAGCCGACCCCCAGTTTGCCTCGGCCCACGCCTGGCGCGGCGCCATCTACCTGGTGCAGGCCAACTACGCGGCGGCAAAGTCCGAGTGCGATGCCCTGCTCGCCCTCGACCGCCCCACGCTGTACGGTGGCTGCATCGGGCTGGTGCTCGCCTATGGCGGCCGGATGGAAGCCGGATCCGCCGCCTTGCAGCGCGCCCTGGATCAGACCGACGACGCAGGCAACCGGTTGTGGTTGCTCACCCGCCTCGGCGAAGTGGCGGCCTGGCGCGGCCAGCCGGAAGAGGCGGAAAGGCATTACCGCGCCGCACTCGCACTGGGAATCGACGATGGTTACCTGCTGGCCGCCTGGAGCGACTTCCTGCTGGACCGGCAGCGCCCCGCCGAAGTGGTGAAGCTGCTGTCCGGATGGGAAGCCTCCGACGGACTGCTGCTGCGCCTCGCGTTGGCCGAGACCGCGCTCAAGCAGCCCTCCGCCAAGGCGCACGTCCAGGCGCTGGCGGACCGGTTCGCCGCGGCGAAGGTACGCGGAGACACCACCCACCAGGCTGAAGAGGCGCGCTACCTCATCCACCTGGCCGGCGATCCGGCCGCCGCGCTCGCCGCAGCGGCCGCCAACTACCGGGTGCAGCGTGAACCACGCGACGCCCGGGTGTTGCTGGAGGCGGCCATCGCGGCGGGGGATGCCGGCGCCGCGCAACCGGCACGCGACTGGCTGCGGTCCAGCGGATTCGAGGACGCGCATTTGCGGCAACTTGGATCGGCGTCAGCCCGATGATGCCGCTGCGGAGATTGCTGTGTCTCGTTCTCTGGCTCTGCGCATGGGCTGCCGTGCCGGCGATGGCGCACAAGGCGAGCGACAGCTACCTGGTGCTGCAGGTCAATGGCCGGGACGTGGCCGGCCAGTGGGATATCGCCCTGCGCGACATCGATTTCGCCATCGGCCTCGATGCCGATGGCGACGGCAACATCACCTGGGGCGAAGTTGAGGCGCGCCACGCCGACCTCGCGGCCTGGGCGCTCGGGCGGCTGAAGCTCGAGCGCGGCGGTGAATGCGCGTTGCAGGCGGCCGAGCACCTCGTGGACGACCACACCGACGGCGCCTACGCGGTGCTGCGAATCACCGGCACCTGCCCCTCCGAGTCACAGCCGCTCGCGTTGGGCTACCGGCTCCTGTTCGACGTCGACCGGCTGCACCGCGGACTGCTGCGACTGGAGGTGGATGGCGTCGCGCAAACCTCGGTGCTGGGGCCGGACAGCGGCGTGCTGAACGTGCAAGCCGGCGAGACCTCGCGGCTGGCGGTTCCTGTTGTCGCTGCTGCTGCCCGCCGTGCTGGTGCACGAATCGCGGCGCTGGACGGGTGTGGGTTCGTTGCGCACCGCGCTGACCGAAGTGCTCTGGGTGGTCACTGCCTTCACCGTCGCGCATTCGATCACGCTGTCGATCGCGGCGCTGCAGATCGTCGAACTGCCGTCGCGCCTGGTCGAGTCCGCCATCGCCGCTTCGGTGGCGCTGGCGGCCGCCAACAACCTCTGGCCGGTGGTGGAACGGCGGCGCTGGCTGGTGGCTTTCGCCTTCGGCCTGATTCACGGATTCGGCTTCGCCAGCGTGCTCACCGAACTCGGCTTGCCCAGCGACGCGCTGGTGCTCTCGCTGCTGGGGTTCAACGTCGGCGTCGAGATCGGCCAACTGGTCATCGTGGCGTGCTTCCTGCCGGTGGCGTACCTGTTGCGCAATACGCCGCTCTACCGCAAGGGCGTGTTCGTGGGCGGCTCGATGCTCACCCTGCTGCTGGCACTCGTGTGGCTCGCCGAGCGGGTGTTCGACCTCAAGCTGATCGGCGCCTCCTGATTCGGCACGTAGGAGTCAAGAGCCGTCTATCGCACCTGCAGTGCTTCCCATCTGCTCGATGTCGATGGCGCCACCCGCTGGGACACGATCGGCGGGCGCCCCAAGGGTCACGTCGTCGCGCCGCGCTGGCCCGCGATCCAGCGTTCGGTCGCAGGGCGCCAGTCGACCAGGGCAGCAGCTACCGCGGGGTGCGCGTGCGTTGCGGTCAGCCACGCGGCGACGCGCGGTGGAACCTCGAGCGCCGCGCCCAGCGCATCGGCGAGCATCGCCGCCAGGGGAACG
>JALORV010000152.1 GCA_025458735.1 Burkholderiaceae bacterium
ATGGGCTGGGACGCGTTCGGCCTGCCGGCCGAGAACGCCGCGATGGACAAGAAGGTCGCGCCGGCCAAGTGGACCTACGGCAACATTGCCGAGATGAAGGCGCAGATGCAGCCGCTGGGGCTCGCCTTCGACTGGTCGCGCGAGGTTGCGACCTGCACGCCGGATTACTACCGGTGGAACCAGTGGATGTTCCTGAAGATGCTCGAGAAGGGCATCGCCTACCGCAAGACGCAGATCGTCAACTGGGATCCGGTCGACCAGACCGTGCTCGCCAACGAGCAGGTGGTCGACGGCCGCGGCTGGCGCTCCAACGCCATCGTCGAGAAGCGCGAGATTCCCGGCTACTACCTCGGCATCACGCGGTATGCGGAGGAACTGCTCGCGGATCTCGACGGCCTCGACTGGCCGCCGCAGGTCAAGGCGATGCAGGAGAACTGGATCGGCAAGAGCGTCGGCGTCAATTTCGGGTTTCCGTACGAACTCGATGGCGAGAAGAAGCTCCTGCGCGTGTTCACGACGCGTGCCGACACGATCATGGGCGTCACGTTCATGGCGATCGCCGCCGAGCACCCGCTCGCGACGCGGCTCGCGCAAGGCCGGCCCGACATCGCCGCCTTTATCGACGAGTGCAAGCGCGGCAGCTTCGCCGAGGCTGACCTCGCGACGATGGAAAAGAAGGGTGTCGGCACGGGCTTCTCCGTCACTCACCCGCTGACCGGCGCCGCCGTCCCCGTGTGGATCGGCAACTACGTGCTGATGGGCTACGGAGAAGGCGCGGTCATGGGCGTCCCGGCGCACGACGAGCGCGACTTCGCGTTTGCGAAGAAGTACGGCCTGCCGATCGAGCAGGTCATCGCCGTACCCGGCGAAGTGTTCTCGCTCGACGGCTGGCAGGAGTGGTACGCGGACAAGGCGCGTGGCGTCTGTGTCAACTCCGGCAGGTACGACGGCCTCGGCTACGCGGCGGCCACGGACGCCATCGCGACCGACCTCAAGGCGCAGGGCCTTGGCGACAAGCAGGTGCAGTACCGCCTGCGCGACTGGGGCATCTCGCGCCAGCGCTACTGGGGCACGCCGATCCCGATCGTCCATTGCGAATCCTGCGGAACGGTCCCCGTGCCCGAGGAGGACCTGCCGGTCGTACTGCCCGAGAACCTCATCCCGGATGGCAGCGGCAGCCCGCTCGCGAAGTACGAGCCGTTCCTCAAGTGCACCTGCCCGAAGTGCGGCCAGCCGGCGCGGCGCGAGAGCGACACGATGGACACCTTCGTCGATTCGTCCTGGTACTACATGCGCTACTGCTCGCCAGACGCGCAGATCGACGGCAAGCCGGCGATGGTGGACGGCCGCAACGACTACTGGATGCCGATGGACCAGTACATCGGCGGCATCGAACATGCGGTACTGCACCTGCTGTACGCGCGCTTCTGGACCAAGGTGATGCGCGACCTCGGGCTGGTGAAGTTCGGCGAGCCTTTCAAGCGGCTTTTCACGCAGGGCATGCTGACGCACGACTGCTACTACCGCGAGGATGCAGCAGGCAGGAAGCGCTGGTTCTACCCGGCCGAGATCGACATCGTGTACGACGACAAGGGCCGTCCGCAAACCGTGACGGCGCGCGAGGACGGCCAGCCGGTCACCTTCGGCGGCACCGAGAAGATGTCGAAGAGCAAGAACAACGTCGTCGAGCCCCGCGACATCATCTCGAAATTCGGCGCCGACACCGCGCGCGCCTTCGTGATGTTCGCCGGCCCGCCCGACCAGAGCGCGGCGTGGAGCAACTCCGGCGCCGAAGGCACCTACCGCTTCCTGCGCCGGCTGTGGAACTTCTGCGCCGAGCGGCAGGCCGTGCTCAAGTCGCACGGGACGCTCGACGCGGCGGCGCTGAGCCCCGCGCAGAAGTCGCTCCGGCGCGATATCCACGCGCACCTGAAGCAGGCCGACTTCGATTACGCACGGCTGCAGTACAACACCGTCGTCTCGGCTGCGATGAAGATGCTGAACGCGCTCGAGGACGCCAAGCTCGACACGGCACCCACCGACGCGGCACTGCTGCACGAGAGCGTCGGCATCCTGCTGCGCACGCTCTACCCGATTGCGCCGCACATCACCCATGCGCTGTGGAACGAACTCGGCTACGCCGCCCAGTTCGGCGCCGAAGTGATCGATGCCCCGTGGCCGCAGCCCGACCCGGCGGCACTTGCGACCGACGAGATCGAACTCGTCGTGCAGGTCAACGGCAAGCTGCGCGCGTCGATCCGCGTGCCGGCTGCGGCCGACAAGGCCACGATCGAGCAGGCGGCGATCGCCGACGCCGGCGTCCAGAAGTTCGTCGCCGGCCAGCCGGTCAAGCGGGTCATCGTGGTGCCGGGCAAGCTCGTCAACGTGGTGGTCTGACATGCGCAGCCGCCCGGTGATGCGCCGTCGACTGCTGCTGGCGCTGGTCGCCGCGCCACTGGCCGGCTGCGGTTTCAAGCTGCGCGGCACGCAGACGCTGCCGGTCGAGACCATCTACCTCGCGCTGCCGGTCAACTCCGCCATCGGCGCCGAGATGTCGCGCCTGCTGCGCTCCTCCACCAATGCGCGCATCGTGTCGGACCGCAAGGAAGCGCAGGCGATCTTCGAACTGCTGGGCGAATCGCGCGAGCGCGAAGTCGTGGCGATCAATGCCCAGGGCCGCGCCACCGAGTACCAGCTGCGCCTGCGCATCCGCTTCCGCGTGCTCGACCGCGACGCGCTCGAACTGATCGCGCCGACCGACCTCCTGGCCCGGCGCGACATCACCTTCAACGAGTCGGATCTGCTGGCCAAGGAGTCGGAAGAAGGCCTGCTCTATCGCGACATGCAAAGCGACCTGGTGCGACAGATGGTCAATCGGCTGTCGGCCATGCGCCTGGACCCGGCCTGATGGCCACGCAGCGTGGCGATGCGCTGGCGATGCTGCTCGCCCGCATCAGCCGCGAGCGGCGGCTGCCGCCGCTGGTGACCGTCAGCAGCGACGAAGCGCTGCACGCACTCGAAGCGCAGGACGCCCTGCGTGCCGCTGCCCGCGAACACGGCTACACCGAGCGCGAGGTGCTCAACGCCGACGCGCGCTTCGACTGGTCGCGGCTGACCGAGGTGCGCCAGGGCCTGTCACTGTTCGCCGAGCGCCGCATCGTCGAAGTGCGCCTGCCGGGAGGCAAGCCCGGCGTGGCCGGCGCGGCGGCCCTCGAGGCGCTCGGCAACGAGCCGATCGAGGATGTCTTCACGCTGGTCGCCCTGCCGCGGCTCGATCGCCGCACGCGCGAGACGCGCTGGGCCAGCGCGCTCGCGCGCGGGGTCTGGCTCGACATCGATCCGATCGACCGCACTGCCCTGCCGGGGTGGATCGGCGAGCGCCTGGCGCGGCAGGGCCAGCGTGCTTCGGCGGAGGCGCTCGACTTCCTGGCCGAACGGGTCGAAGGCAACCTGCTCGCGGCGCACCAGGAGATAGTCAAGCTCGGTCTGCTGCATCCGGCCGGTGAACTGACGATCGCGCAGGTGGCCGAAGCGGTGCTCAACGTGGCCCGCTACGACGTGTTCCAGCTGCCGCTTGCCATGCTGGCGGGCGACGCAACGCGCGTGGCCCGCACGATGGACGGCCTGCGGGCCGAGGGCGAGGCGCTGCCGCTGGTGGTCTGGGCCATCGCCGAGGAGCTGCGCACGCTGCTGCGCGTGCGGGCGCTGGTGGATGCCGGTCGGCCGTTTGCGGTCGCGGCGCGGGAGCAGCGGATCTGGGGCCCGCGTGAAGGACTGATGGCGCGCGCCATCACGCGGCTGGACGTCCGGCGGCTCGCTCGAGCCCTGCACCGGACCGCCGATGTCGACCGCGTGGCCAAGGGCCTGCGGGCCGCACGGGCCGACAGCGACGCCTGGCTGGAACTGACCGACGTGGCCCTGAGCATTGCCCGCTGACCCTCGTTGCGCTGAGGCTGAGTCCGCCCGGCTTCCGCCGCCGGCGGCCCCGCAGGCCGGGCCCGCGGCTACCATGGCACACTGACCGACGTCGGCGCGTTGCCGATTGAGCACGAATCGAAAACCCTCACCATGGCTCGACTCTCACCGGTTGCCGAAGCGGAGGCAGCGCCTGCCGACCGCGTCCAGGCCGAGTTCGGCGGCGACCTTTCGGCGTACATGCAGGGGTGCCGCCGCCGCAATGGCGGCCGCGGGCACGGCACAGCGCAATGCGGCGCTGGCCCACCTCGCAGCAGCGCTGCGGCGCACGCTGCCCGAACTGAAGGCCGCCAACGCACGGGACCTCGAGCGCGCGCGCGCTGCGGGCCTCGATGCTGCTGCCACCGACCGCCTGACGCTGGCAGCGTCCACCGTCGAGCTGATGGCCACCGGCGTCGAACAGGTGGCGCGGCTGCCGGACCCGATCGGCACGATCATCGAGATGCGGCCGCAGCCGAGCGGTATCCAGGTGGGCCGCATGCGCGTGCCGCTGGGCGTGATCGGCATCATCTACGAGAGCCGGCCGAATGTGACCATCGATGCCGCGGCGCTTTGCATCAAGAGCGGCAACGCGACGATCCTGCGCGGCGGCTCGGAGGCGATCGAGAGCAACCGCCTGCTCGCGCGGCTGACCGGCGAGGCGCTGGTCGCCGCCGGCCTGCCCGCCACCGCGGTGCAGCTGATCGACACCACCGACCGCGCGGCCGTCGGCGCGCTGGTCACGCTGACCGAATACGTCGACGTGATCGTGCCGCGCGGCGGCAAGGGCCTGATCGAGCGGCTGATGCGCGAGAGCCGCGTGCCGATGATCAAGCACCTCGACGGCATCTGCCACGTCTACATCGACGCCGCGGCCGACCCGGCGATGGCGGTGCGCATCGCCGACAACGCCAAGACGCAGCGCTACGGCACCTGCAACACGATGGAAACCCTGCTGGTGGCAGCGCCCATCGCCGCTGCCGTGCTGCCGGAGCTCGGTCGCATCTACGCTGCCAAGGGCGTGCAGCTGCGCGGCGACGCCGCAGCGGCCGCCACGCTGGCCAGCGCAGGCATCACCTGCCGTGCCGCCACCGAGGAAGACTGGCGCACCGAGTACCTGGCGCCGATCCTGGCGATCAGGGTCGTGGCCGGGCTCGACGAGGCGATCGCGCACATCAACACCTACGGCAGCCGGCATACGGATGCGATCGTCACCAGCGATCACGCCGCCGCCATGCGCTTCCTGCGCGAGGTCGATTCGGCCTCGGTGATGGTCAATGCCTCGACCCGCTTCGCCGACGGCTTCGAGTACGGGCTCGGCGCCGAGATCGGCATCAGCAACGACAAGCTGCATGCGCGCGGCCCGGTCGGCCTCGAGGGCCTCACTTCGCTCAAGTACGTCGTGTTCGGTCACGGCGAAGTCCGCGGCTGAGCCGCTTCCGCCTCACCCCTCTCCGCCGCCATGAATGCCTACGCCTGGCTCAAGACCCTGCACATCGTGTTCGTCGTCAGCTGGTTCGCCGGCCTCTTTTACCTGCCGCGCATCTACGTCAATCTGGCCGATGTGCAGGACGCGGCCACGCGTGAGCGCCTGCTGCTGATGGCGCGCAAGCTGCTGCGCTTCATGACCGGACTGGCGTTCCTGGCCATCGCGCTCGGCATGGTGCTGTGGGGCGGCTACGGCGTCGGCCGCAACGCCGGCTGGATGCACGCCAAGCTGGTGCTGGTGCTGGGCCTGATCGTCTACCACGCCTACTGCGCGGTCTTGTACGGACGCTTCGCCGACGGTGGCAACACACGTTCGCACGTCTGGTTCCGCTGGTTCAACGAGATCCCGGTACTGGCGCTGCTGGCGATCGTCGCGCTGGCGGTCGGCAAGCCCTTCTGAGCGAGTAAGCTCGCCCGCAAAGTTCCGCGAAGGCATCCCCGAACATGAGTGCAACCGTCGACTACTACATGACCCCGGTGTCCCCGTTCACGTACATGGGGCACGATCGCCTGCGGCAGATCTGCCGGCGTCACGACGCGCGCATCAACCTGCGCGTGATGGACCTGGGCAAGGTCTTCCCGGCTTCGGGTGGCCTGCCGCTGAAGGATCGTCCGCCGCAGCGGCGCGCCTATCGCATGATGGAGCTGCGGCGCTGGCGCGAACACCTCGGCTTGCCGATGAACCTCGAGCCGAAGTTCTTTCCGGTGCCGGCCGAGGCCGCGGCCACGCTGATCCTGGCCGTGCAGCAGCGCCTAGGCACCGAGCCGGCGCTCGACGTCGCCGGTGACTGCCTGCGCGCGATCTGGGCCGAGGACCGCGACCTCTCGGACCGCGCCACCCTGCACCAGATCGTCGCCGCACGCGGACTCGATGCCGATGCCCTGCTG
>JALORV010000153.1 GCA_025458735.1 Burkholderiaceae bacterium
GAGCGTATCCGGCAGCGTGGTGTTGAGGAAGTCGACAATGACGGTATTGCCCTGCTGGCGGATATCGACGTTGGTGTTCGGATCCGACAGGTCGATGATTACGCGACCCTCGCCTTCGGCGCCGCGGCGGAAGTCGACGCCGCGCAGCGCGCGCCCGCCGGCGGGGGCGGTGTACGACGGCGCCGCTGAGGCCGCCGCCGCTGTTGCCGCAGCCGCCGGTGCCGCGGCGGCATCGCCAGTTGGCCGGAAGGTGGTCGAGTCGGTGGCGCCGCCCAGCGCCACCAGGATGCGCTTGCCGTCGACGCTGACCGCATGCGTCAGCGGCTTCTTCAGGTTCAGCACGACGCGGGACCGGCCCGCCGCCTGCACGATGTTCACCGAACGCAGGTCGCCCTGGTTGAGTTCGACCATGCTGCGGCCGACCGCGTTGACGGCGCCCGGCAGGTCGAGCGCGACACGCGCCGGATTGGCCACCGAGAAACTGGCCGGCACGCCCTGCACGGGGTTCTTCATGTCGATGGTGAGCACCACGCCGGTCGGCGTCTGCGCGGCATCGACACGCTCGATCGCATTGGTGGCGTCGGCCGCCGGCGTCTGCGCACCGGCCACCGTGGCGAAAGCGGCCAGACCGGCGACCGCCAGCTTCGACAGCGCCCCGACCAGACCTTCGAACGACATCCTCATCGCTTGCTCCCCTGCCGCGCGGCGGCCTCCTGCAGTTCCAGCTTCGCGGGCCGTTCGACCCACTCGCCAGCGGCGTCCTGGACGATTTCCTTGAGATCCACTTCGGTCTCCGAGATCCTGGTCACGAGCCCGAAGTTCTGGCCCATGTAGTTGCCCGCCTTGACCATGAATGTCTGCCCCGATGCATCGATCAGCGCCACGTTGTTGCCCTGCTGGCGCAGCGTGCCGACCATCTTCAGTTGATCGAGCGGGAAGCCCTCCAGCGCCTCGCGCCGGCGGTCGAGATCGGGCTTGATCGCGCTGGTGCTGGCGCGCGCCTGCGCCTGCCGCGCCACGGCCAGCACCATTTTCTGTGCATCGAAGGGGTCGATCAGCGTCCGCGCCTCATAGGTGAAGGGCGAGAACTGCTTGGGCTCCGGCACCGGCTGCGTGGTCGGCCGCATTGCCTTGCGCGTGTCGTCCATCCAGGCACGCAGCTCGGCCTCGCTGCCGCCGCCGCAGGCCGTCAGCCCAGCGGCTGCCAGCAGCAGCAACGCGCGCATCGATCGGTTCAGTTCGTTCATTTCGCCGGCCCCTTGGCAGCCGCCTGCTTCGCCTTGCGCTGGTTGGCGAGTTCATCCGCGTCCAGGTAGCGATAGGTCTTGGCCGTGGCGTCGAGAGTCAGCGCCCCCGCCTTGCCGGCCGCCAGGTTGAGATTGTTGAGCGTGACGATGCGCGGCAGATTGGCGATGTCGCTCGCGAAGGCGCCCAGGTCGTGGTACTTGCCGGTCAGCTTGATCGAGATCGGCAGCTCCGCGTAGTACTCCTTGACATTGGTCTGGCCCGGCTTGAAGAGCTCGAAGTCCAGCCCGCGCCCGACGCCGGCCTGGTTGATGTCCGACAGCAGCGCGTCCATTTCGGACTTGCTCGGCAGCTGCTTCTCGAGCGTCAGCACGTACTGGCTGACCTGCTCGCGCTGCTTGCGCAGCTCGTCCAGATTGATCGCCTGCTGCAGCTTGTTCTTGTACTCGTCCTTGAGCTTCTGCTCCTCGGCCTGCAACTGCTCGAGCTGATCCTTCTGGCCGCTCCACAGTCCGAACCATCCGCCGATGCCGAAGGCCGCGATCACCAGCAGCCAGAGTGCCACGCGCGGCCCCATCGGCCAGGTGCCGACGTTGTCCAGGGTCAGGCCCCGGAACTGCGAAAGAAGATCTCGGCTTGCCATCGATGCCTCGTGCTACTTCTTCGGAGCCGCAGGCGCGGCAGGGGGCGGTGAAGCCGGTGCAGTCGGCGCGGTCGCTGCCGGCGGCGCAGCCACGGCCGGCGTCGTCGTGGCCGCAGGGACGGCAGCGCCGGGAGCACCGGCACCCGGACCCGGACGTGGCGGCGTCTGCGCCGCCTGCTGCAGTTGCGTGCGTTCCGGTGTGGGCTTCAGCGTGAAGTTCAGCGCGAACTCGAACACGCGCCGGTTCATGCCCGCGGGCCCCTGGCCGGCAATCTTGATCTCGATGAGCTCCGGCCGCTCGAGCACGCGCGAGTTGTTCTGGAGGTTGCGCAGGAACTCGGACACACGCTCGTTCGAGGCCGCCCAGCCGGTGACATTGACCTTGCGATCTTCCTGCTTGATCGAGCGCAGGTAGATGCCTTCCGGAACCTGCCGGGCAATTTCGTCGAGCAGGTACACGGGCTGGTTGCGGTCGGCCTGCAGGTCCTCGACCGCACGCTGCCGCGCGCGCAGGCCGTCGATCTCCTGGCGCAGCGTGGCGATTTCCTTGATCTGCGTGTCGAGCTTGCGGTTCTCGTTGCGGACGAACTCGTTGCGGGCTTCCTGGTTGGCGATATAGCCCTGCAGCACCGTCCACACGGCGGCCACCATCAGCAGTCCAGCCACCGCCGACAGCGCGGTCAGCGCCCAGAAGAGTTTCTTCTGCCGCTCGCGCTTGGCAGCACGATGCGGCAATAGATTGACGCGCGGGGCGGTCATGGCCCTGCGCAGCGCTCGGAACCTCCGCGCTGCGCCCTGCGGCGCGAGCTTGCTTGGGACGGCCCTGCGCTGCGCTCGGAGCCTCCGTGCCACACTCTGCGGTGCGAGCTCGCTTGAAGCGGTTCTTCGCTGCGCTCACTTGTCAAACCTCCGCATCGCCAGACCACAGGGCGTCAGCAGGGCCGGCGCGTCGAGAGCTGCTTCTCACGTATGGTGGGCGAGACTTCCATGCCCTTGAAAGGCGAGATCACCGAGGTCGGCACCTGCGCGCGCTCCATCAGCGCATCGGGCAGGCCGGCCAGCACGGCCGAGCCCCCGGCCAGCATGATCTGGTCGACCCGGCTGTACGGTGTCGACGTGAAGAAGAACTGCAGCGCCCGCGTGATCTCGGTCGCCGCGGTGTCGATGAAGGGCTTCAGCACCGTGGTTTCATAGTCGGCCGGCAGGTCGCCGCTGCGCTTTTTCAGTTCGGCCTCCTCGGTCGGGATGCCGTAGGCGCGGGAAATGTCGCCCGTCAGCTGCTGCCCGCCGAAGGGCTGCTCGCGCTCATAGATGGCCTCGCCGTCGTGCATGACGGTGACGCTGGTGGTGTTGGCGCCGATGTAGAACACCGCGATCACCAGTCCCTCGCCCTCGCTCGGCAGCTGCTCGATCAGTCGCTCGACGGCAGAACGCGAGGCGTACGACTCGACATCCACCACGACCGGCTTCAGTCCGGCGGCCTGCGCCACGGCGATGCGGTCCTCGACCTTTTCCTTGCGCGAGGCGGCGATCAGCACCTCGACGTCGTCCGGCGCGTTCGGAATCGCCCCCAGCACCTGGAAGTCCAGGCTGACCTCGTCGAGCGCGAACGGGATGTACTGGTTCGCCTCGCTCTCGACCTGCATCTCGAGTTCTTCCTCGCGCAGGTTACCGGGCAGGGCGATGCGTTTGGTGATCACGGCCGACGCGGGCAGCGCCATGGCGACGTTGCGGATCTTGCCGCCGGCCTTGCGCCAGGCGCGCTTGACGGCATCGGCCACGATATCGATTTTGTCGACATTGCCATCGACGACTGCGCCCCGGGGCAGCGGCTCGATGGCGTAGCGCTCGAGTCGCATGACACCTTTGCCGGCCTCCGACAGTTCGACGATCTTGACGCTGGACGAACCGATGTCGAGACCGACCAGGGGCGGCGTCTTGCTTGCAAACGGCAGATCGAATGCCAAAGCGGTACTCCCTGCGACGGATTCAGCTCGATGTCACCCGGATGGCGACATCCGCGGACCCGCAACGCGCGAATCCCGGAAGACCCCAGGCACCCGACGCTTCAGCGGCCTCAAGGCAACGCCCGGAACGAATCCGATTTTTCCTTATCTTTCGAGCGTTTACCGCGTTTTTGTCGGACGGCACTTGAGATCCTAGCAACATAAACAAGTCAACTACAAGCCCCGCGTTCGGCCTAACCGTGCCCCGTTTGAGGGATTAACAACGAACCGTGCGTGACGAGGTGCGTCAAACGCGTTCGGCTCGCCGGAAATCGTCATGGTCCCGGCCAGCGATTGCTCGGCTCCTATAATTCCCGACTCTTCGTGCAGCGAAGCGCAAATAAGCGGTCACTCGCACGCCCAGTTCCTTCCAGCGACGGTTTCCGTGTCCGAGGACGACCAGACCACCGATAAGGGCAGAGAGTCCGCGCCGCCTCCCCGTCACTGGGCCGTGCGAGCGATCGGCTGGGCGTTCGGCCTGGCGGCCGCGGCGGCCGTCGCAGCTGCCCTGCTGCTGACTTTCGCCTTTGCCGTCGTCTATTCGAATCTGCCGCCGATCGACGCGCTGACCGACTACCGGCCCAAGATTCCGCTGCGGGTGTGGACGGCCGACGGCCTGCTGATCGGCGAGTTCGGCGAGGAGCGGCGCGACTTTGTCGCGGTGGCCGACATGCCCGAGCTGATGAAGAAGGCGATCCTGGCAGCCGAGGACGACCGCTTCTACGAACATCGGGGCGTCGATTACCTCGGGCTGACGCGGGCCGCGCTGTCGAACTTCGTGTCGGGACGTCGCGGCCAGGGCGGCAGCACGATCACGATGCAGGTCGCACGCAATTTCTTCCTCAGCTCGGAGCGCAGCTACATCCGCAAGATCTACGAGATTGCGCTCGCCTACAAGATCGAGTCGTCACTCAGCAAGGACCGTATCTTCGAGGTCTACGCCAACCAGATTTTCCTCGGGCAACGCGCCTATGGCTTCGCCGCGGCCGCCCAGGTCTACTTCGGCAAGAAACTCAAGGACCTGACCGTCGCCGAAATGGCGACGCTGGCCGGCCTGCCGGTGGCGCCGAGCGCCTTCAATCCCTTCGTCAATCCGAAGCGCGCCAAGAGCCGGCAGCAGTACGTGCTGTCGCGCATGCTCGATCTCGGTTACATCGACCGGGCGGCGTACGAAGTGGCGCTGGCGCAGGAGCTGAAGCCGCGCAGCTCGAATCCTGCCCTGACCATCGACTCGCAGCGGCTGCGGCTGCATGCCGACTTCGCCGCCGAGCTGGCGCGACAGCTGGTCTACGAGGTCTTCCGCGAAGAGACTTACACGCGCGGCCTCAATGTCACCACGACGATCCGACGCGAAGACCAGGAAGTTGCCTACAACGCCCTGCGCAGGGCGGTGCTGGACTACGACCGCAAGTATGGTTACCGCGGCCCCGAGGCCTTCATCGACCTCGCCTCCGATCCCGCAAAGCGGGAACAGCGCATCGAGGACGCCCTGGTCGAGGCGATCGACAGCCCGAACATGGTGCCCGCGGTCGTGCTCGAGGTCGCGCCGGGACTGCTGCGCATCGCCTTGCAGGGCGCACAGACGGCAGAAGTCACGGGCGACGGCCTGAAGTTCGCGGCGCGCTCGCTGTCGCCGAAGGCGCAGCCCGCCCGCCGCATCGTGCCGGGCGCGGTGGTGCGCGTCGCCCGCAATGAAAAGACCGGGTGGGAAATCGTCCAGCTGCCGCAGGTCGAGGCGGCCTTCGTCGCCGCCAGTTCGCGCGACGGTTCCGTGCGGGCGCTGGTGGGCGGTTTCGACTTCAACCTGAACAAGTTCAATCATGTCACCCAGGCATGGCGCCAGCCCGGCTCCAGCTTCAAGCCGTTCATCTACTCGGCGGCGCTGGAAAAGGGCTTCACGCCGAGCACGCTGGTCAACGACGCGCCCATATCGATCGACCCGGATCTCACCGGTGGCCAGGTGTGGGAGCCGAAGAACTACGACGGCAAGTTCGACGGGCCGCTGCGCCTGCGGCAAGGACTGGCCAAGTCGAAGAACCTGGTGTCGATCCGGGTTCTGCAGGCGATCGGACCCCGCTTCGCGCAGGACTGGGTGACGCGCTTCGGTTTCGAGGCCGAGCGGCACCCGGCTTACCTGACGATGGCGCTCGGCGCCGGCTCGGTCACACCGTGGGGCCTGCTCAACGGGTACTCCGTCTTCGCCAATGGCGGCTACGGCCTGCAACTGCACCTGATCACCAAGGTCACCGACGCCAACGGCAAGCTGCTGATGGAGGCCCGGCCGGTGACCGCCGGCAACGACGCCGTGCGCGTGCTCAACGAGCGCAACGCCTTCGTGATGGACAGCCTGCTGAAGGAAGTGGCGCGCACCGGCACCGCGGCGCGCGCCTCGGCGGTTCTGAAGCGCAAGGACATCGGGGGCAAGACCGGCACCACCAATGACTCGCACGATGCCTGGTTTGCCGGCTATGGCGGCGACCTGGTGGCGGTGGCCTGGATGGGTTTCGACCAGCCCCGGCCGCTGGGCGAGCGCGAGACCGGCGGCGGACTGGCGCTGCCGATCTGGATCAGCTACATGGCGCGCGCGCTGGGCGGCGTGCCGGAAGTGGTGCGCGCCGTTCCCACGGGCATCGTCGAGCTCGGCGGCGAGTACTACTACGTCGAGCATCAGCCCGGGCAGGGCGTGGCGAGCATCGGGCTGGAAGACGGCCTGCCGCCGGAAGAGCAGAGCAAGCGCGAGACCGTGCGCGAGCAGATTTTCTAGTTGGTGCGGGTGACACGCGCCCCTGCCCGCGGCGGGCCGAGGCGTGCGACGACTGCTCAGCGCAGGCGCAGGCCCGGCAGCACCACCGGCACGCCACCCTGGGCCGACAGCAGGCGAGACAGCGTCGCGAACAGCTCGCCGCCGTCCCGCGTATCGCGCCATTCGTCGTTGTTCCAGCCGAAGTGATGCGCGCCGCTGCGCGCCGCCACCCAGATC
>JALORV010000154.1 GCA_025458735.1 Burkholderiaceae bacterium
TCGGCGGCGCGCTTGCGCGTGTCTTCCAGCAGCACCTTGACGATCGCGAAGGCGGACAGCAGCAGGCCGATGGCGAACAGCGCCATGATGAACAGGTTGACCTTGCGGGTCGCCTGCTCCTTCGCATAAAGCCCCCCCAGCTCGGTCACCTGCTGGCGCAGCTGCTCGGAGTCGCGCAGGATCGCCAGCTCCGCCTCCTTCGACTGCACGATCGCCTGCAGGCTGCCGATCGCACCGGCGATCGAAGTCTGGAACTCCGCGTAGACCTTGGTGAGTTCCTGCAGCCGCACACGGGTCTCGCTGTCGGTCGAGGCGCCGATGCGCAGCGCATCGGAACCCTGCAGCAGCGCCTGCGTCAGGTCGCGGAACTGGTTGATGTCGCGTCCGAGCGTCAGCGCCACCTCGGCGTTGGCGACGTTGCCGGCCACCAGCGAGTTGGCACTCTTGCCTAGCCGCTGCGTCAGCGTCACGAGCTGCGCCGCGGTGGCGATCTCGCGCGGCGCGGCGCCGGCCTGCAGCTTCAGCGCGGTGACTTCCTCCGTCAACTGCTGCAGGCGCGGGCTGGCGTCGTTGATCTTCTTGATGACGTCGCCGAACGCGAGCAGCGCCTTCTCATTGGCGATGATGACCGAGGCTGCGGCCTCGCTCGCGCGCCAGCGTTCAATCAACTGCGCCAGCGGCGGCTGGATGTCGGAGGCCGACGCCGACAGGTTGCGCAGGGCGTCGCCGTTGGCCAGCGCATCGAGGTTGGCGGCGATCGCATCGCGGCTTTCGCGCAGCTCGACGAAGGCCTCGCGGTTGCCTTCGACGGCGTTCGGCGCCGCCTTGGCGAGGCGCTGCGTGTGCATCAACGTGTCGCCGACGATCTCGGTCTGCAGCGCGCCGTTCGCCGCCAGGCGGTTGTCGAAGAAGAGCACTGCCACCAGCACGAAGAAGCTGAAGCCGAGCAGGATCAGCAGCACCTGCACCTGGGTGTTGACCGGCTTGTCGCCGATGACGGGCAGCTTGAAGGCGAGCAGCCGGTCGACCAGCCGCATCGCCATGCCCTCGCCGCCGCGATCGATCATCACGGTCTTCGGCGCCGGCCGGGCCGACTCGCTGTTCGCACCACCGCGGGTCGATTCGGCCGACTCCCGCCGGCGTTCGCGCGGTGCGCGCTTGAACAGGGACCCCACGTCGAGTGCCATCAGCTCCTCCAGCCCTTCCTGCCCGCGGCCTGGCGCGATGCGCCGCCTGCGGTCGGTGACAACGGTAAGTCGAGATCCTGCGGCGACCTGCCGCCGGGCCTGCCGGCAGTCACGCCGCTCATGTGTTGATCGCCGTGAACGCCGGCGCCGCGGCGAGCTCGCGCAGGTCGAGTTCGGTCAGCAGCGTGCCCTCGGGATCGCGGTAGCGCAGTCGCTCCCATGCCGCGCCGCTGCCGCCCCATTCAATGCCTTCCAGGTCCTTCAGGTTGCGAATGCCGAAGGCCCGCGTGATCAGGACGCCGGCAGCAACACCGAGGCCCTCGCCGAGCACCAGCAACTGCTGGCCCTGCTCAGCCGACAGCGGCTCGCGCCCCATCAGGTGCTGCAGGTCGATGACGCCGACCAGCCGGCCGCGCACGTTGGCCAGGCCCCGGTACCAGGGCTTGGTCCACGGCACGCGCGCGATTTCCGGCAAGGCCACGATCTCTGCGGTCAGTCCCATTTCGACGAGATAGTTCTCCGCCCCGATGCGCACCGCGAGCCGGGTCGGCTCGTTCGGCAGGTTCGGCGCCTCCTTCAGGCGCTGCGCCAGCTGCGTCGAGAATTCGCGCAGCTTGACCAGCTGTCGGGGACTGACTTCGCGTTGAGTGGCCATCGGCGGCTTTGCGGTCGCGGGCTCAGCCCAGCGCGGCGATCTTCTCGAACAGCTCTTCGGGCTTGACCGGCTTGGTGATGTAGTCGCGCGCGCCCTGGCGCAGGCCCCAGATCCGGTCGGTCTGCTGGTTCTTGCTGGTGCACATGATGATCGGGATGTCCTGCGTGACGGGGTCCTTCGACAGCGAGCGCGTCAGCTGGAAGCCGTTCTGTCCCGGCATCACCACGTCCATCAGGATCAGGTCGGGCATCACTGCCTTGACCTTCATCATCGCTTCCTCGGCGTTCTCCGCGGTCGACACCGCGTAGCCCTGCTTGGTCAGCAGCTCGTTGAGGAAGAAGCGCTCGGTGGGCGAATCGTCGACGATCAGTACTTTCTTGATGGGCATTGGCCCCCCGCTCAGGCCTGGGTTTTGTGTTGCTGTTGCTGTGGAGTGCGCTGTCGCCGTGATCAGTTCATCGAATGCTGCCGCACCGCGGTCAGCAGGCTGTCCTTGGTGAACGGCTTGGTCAGGTACTCGCTCGAGCCGACCATGCGCCCGCGCGCGCGGTCGAACAGACCATCCTTGGACGACAGCATCACCACCGGCGTCTTGTGGAAGCGCGGACTGCGCTTGATCAGCGCGCAGGTCTGGTAGCCGTCCAGCCTCGGCATCAGGATGTCGCAGAAGATGATGTTGGGCTGGTGGTCGTTGATCTTCGACAGCGCCTCGAAGCCATCCTGCGCCAGGATCACCTGGCAGCCGGCCTGCGAAAGAAAGATCTCCGCGCTGCGGCGAATGGTGTTCGAGTCGTCGATCACCATCACCTTCTTGCCGCGGATGTCCGTGAAGTCCTGTGCCGCCATGTCGTGTCCTCGATCCTCAACCGGCCCCTTGATGCCGCCGGTCGATGCCAAGCGGGACCCGCGGTGGCAAAAACGCGCGGACGATTCTATCGACCGATCGCTGCGTTTTTACGCGAACCCGACTGCACACGCCGTGTCGAAAACCGCTGTTCCGAGGTCAGATTTCGACCATTTCGAAGTCTTCCTTGCGCGCCCCGCACTCGGGACACGTCCAATTGGGCGGTATTTCCTCCCATTTCGTGCCCGGCGCGATACCCGACTCCGGCACCCCGGCCGCTTCGTCGTAGATCCATCCGCAGATCAGGCACATCCAGGTCTTGGTCCCCACGGCAGTCGTCATCATGGCCAGGCATCGGTAGCCGCGCGGTCCGGATCCACCGGCCATGCGGGCAGGGTCAATCAGGGTCAACCAATCAAGGCTGACCATTGTGGGCGGACCGGAGCACTGCCGATTCGCCTCTCAGCGGCTAAAATCAAACACTTAGCCGAGGATCATAACGTGGGCTCATAGGTCACCGCTACCGCCTTCGCGCTAGCGTGTTGCGTCCGCGTAGCATCGCTGCCTTTCCCCTTCCAACGCGTCTCGCATGTCCTCGCTGCCGATCGTTCTGAGCTTCGGAATTTCCGACTGCACCGGCGCGGCCGGCATGCAGGCCGACCAGCTCGCCGTGGCCAGCATGGGCTGCCACCCTGCCACCGTGATCACTGCGATTGCAGCGGGCGAAGCCCGCGACGGCGGCTGGCTGGTGATCGACGAGGAGCAGATCGAAGCGCAGGCGCAGGCCGTGCTGCAGAACATGCCGGTGACCGCGATCAAGGTCGGCACGCTGGGCAGCATCGAGCAGGCGCAGCCGATTGCCGCGGTGCTGGCCGACGTCGACAGCGTGCCGGTGGTGCTCGATCCCGACATCGACAGCGCGCCGGACGAGGAAACGGCCGGCGAACTGGCGGGCGCGCTGCGGGAGTTGCTGGTGCCGCAGGCGACCGTGGTCACGATCAATCTGGCGCAGGCGCGCCGCTTTGTCGGACTGACGGAGGACGACGAAGAGCGCAGCCAGCGCCTGGCGGCGGCCGACTGCGCGCGCGAACTGGTGGCATGGGGCGCGGAGTTCGTGCTGCTGACCGATGCCGAGCCGGGTTCGGCGCTGGTCGTCAATGCGCTCTACGACGATGGCGGGCTGGTTCGCAGCGACAGCCTGCCACGGGTCGACGTCCATTCGGCGGGGTTACGCGGTGCCGGCGACACGCTGTCGGCGGCGCTGGCCGGCCTGCTGGCGCAGGGGCTGGATGTCCCGGAGGCAGCGCAGGAGGCCTTGCAGTACACCGCGGCGGCGCTGGTGCACGCGTTTCCTGCCGGCATCGGCATCGCGGTCCCGGACCGTCTGTTCTGGGCTGGCGACGACGACACGGAAGACGACGACGAGGCGACTGCCGACGATGA
>JALORV010000155.1 GCA_025458735.1 Burkholderiaceae bacterium
CACTCGGCAAGCGCGACATGATCCACAACGCGCTGACGCCGAACATCACCGTCGACCCCGAGACCTACCAGGTGCACGCCGACGGTGTGCTGCTCGACTGCGCGCCGGCCACCGAGCTGCCGCTGGCGCAGCGCTACTTCCTGTTCTGAGCCGATGCTCCGCCTCACCCGCCTGCTCGACCGCCCGCTCGCGCCCGCCGAGGCGGCGCGCGCCGCGCGGCTGCGGCTGAGCTACGACGAGCGCGTCAAGAGCCGGCTGGCAACGATGTGTACGCGGGGCGAAGCGGTGGCGATCCTGCTCGCGGAGCATCGACGCGGCAGCGTACTGCGCGATGGCGCCGTGCTCGCGGGCGACGACGGCGCGCTTGCGATCGTCGAGGCCGCGCCGCAGCCGGTCGCGCGCGTGACCACCGAATCGCCGCTGGCGCTGCTGCGCGCGGTCTATCACCTCGCGAACCGCCACGTGCCCGCCCAGATCGCCGCGGACCAGGTCGTGATCGAACGCGATCCGGTGCTGGAATCGATGCTGCGCGGGCTCGGTGCGCGCGTCGAACACGTCGAGGCGCCGTTCGATCCCGAGGGCGGCGCTTATCACGTTACTCATGCGCACGGCGACCACGTGCACGGGCCATCGCATCGCGAGCCGGTCGACGCGATCTCGGCGACGGTCGGCGAGCAGCTCTCGATCGCGGCGCACCGGGCGCGCGGCGCGTCGACATGACACTCGACACGACGCTCGCGCTGCTGCAGCTGGCCAGCCCCGCGCTGCCGGTCGGCGGCTTCGCGTACTCGCAGGGGCTGGAGTCCGCGATCGACGACGGCTCGGTCCACGACGCGGCCTCGGCGCAGCGCTGGATCGGCGATGCGCTGCGGCTGGTGCTGGCACGCTTCGAGGCGCCGGCGTGGCTGCGCGTTCACGATGCGGCCTGCGTCGGCGACGATGAGGGGGTCCGGCGCTGGAACGACGAACTGCTGGCGACGCGCGAGACGGCGGAACTGCGCGCCGAGTCGGTGCAGATGGGCGCTTCGCTGCTTCGCGTCTTGCCGGCGCTCGGCATCGCCGGGGCCTGCAGCCCGTCGTTGACCTACCCCGCCGCGTTCGCGTTCGCCTGTGCACGGCTGGGGATTGGTCGTGACGCCGGGCTGGCGGCCTACCTGTGGGCGTGGGTCGAGAACCAGGTACTGGTGGCCGTGAAGACCGTCCCGCTCGGCCAGCAGGCGGGTCAGGCCATGCTCAGTGCCCTGCGCGCCGAAGTGGCCGCCGCCGTTGCGGCCGCGGCAGCTCTCGGCGATGACGACCTCGGCAGCGCGCCGATTGCCCTCGCGCTGCACTCCGCGCGGCACGAGACCCAGTATTCGCGACTCTTCCGATCCTGAAACGATGACGACTTCGACAATCGACCGCCCGCAGGCTTCGCACGCACCGCTGCGCGTTGGCGTCGGTGGCCCGGTGGGCTCCGGCAAGACGACCCTCGTCGAAGTGCTGTGCAAGCGGCTGCGCGACCGCTACCGCCTCGCCGTCATCACCAACGACATCTACACGAAGGAGGACGAGCGCCTGCTCGTCACCGCCGAGGCGCTGACGCCGGATCGCATCATGGGCGTGGAGACCGGCGGCTGCCCACACACCGCGATCCGCGAGGACGCCTCGATCAACCTCGAGGCGGTCGACCGCATGTGCCGCCGCTTCCCGGACCTGGAACTGATCTTCATCGAGTCCGGCGGCGACAACCTTGCCGCGACCTTCAGTCCCGAACTCTCGGACCTGACGATCTACGTGATCGACGTCGCCGGTGGCGAGAAGATCCCGCGCAAGGGCGGGCCCGGCATCACCAAGAGCGACCTGCTGGTCATCAACAAGACCGACCTCGCGCCGTACGTCGGCGCCAACCTCGACGTGATGCGGCACGACACCGAACGGATGCGCGGCACGCGCCCGTATGTGATGACGAACCTGAAGACAGGTGCCGGCCTCGATGCGGTGATCGAGTTCATCGAGCGCCGGGGCCTGCTGATCGCGGCCTGAGCCTGCCGGACGCGTGTGCGTCCGGGTTCAGCTCATCTTCGGCGGCCAGTTGTGGGTCTCGGCCTGGCACGCGCGGCACCAGGCATGGAGCGCGTCGTACATCACCATGCCGTGCTTCAGCATCTCGTGGTCGTCGCTGAAGTTGTGCGACAGGCCGAGCGACAGCGCGTAGAGGCCGGCGGACTGCGGCGTCAGCTCGAGCCGTGAGGTGTCGGCACCGCGCACGATCGCGGCGAGCTGCTGCAGCGCCGGGTCCGTCAGCTGGTAGCGCGCCAGGAAGGCGTCGAAGCTGCAGAGTTCTCCGACATGCGAGAACTCGACACCCGGCACGTCATACGGAACCGCGCCGGTGCGCTGTGCTTCACGCATCACCTCGCCGGCCGGCACGTAGAGGAACTCCGGCTCGGTATCGATGAAGCGGGCGATCAGCCACGGACAGGCAATGCGGTCGATCTTCGGCCGCTCGCGCGTGATCCACTTCATGAGCGCACCTCCTTCGCATCGAGCGGCACCGTCGCGCGGCCACTGTCGCGCCAGCCGGCGAAACCGTCGACCAGGTAGCGGGCGTCGAGCCCCATCGCGCGCAGCGTGGCCGCGGTGCCCTGGCTCAGTTCGTGCCCGTGTGCGCAGACCACCACCACCGGCCGGTCGCGCCGGATCTCGTCCTTCCAGGTGAACAGGCCGTCGGGCGAGCGCCATTCGGTCCCGGCGATGTCGGCGCCGTCGGCCGCGCGGACCTTGGCGCGGCGCACGTCGAGCAGCGTGAAGCGGCGGTGCGCCTGCTGCCACTCTTCCAGTTCGGCAATCGTGATTTTGTCCATAGGCTCTCCTACAGCAGTGTGCGAAGCGCCAGCCCGGCCAGCCCGCAGACCACGATGACCGGGATGACGCCCACCTTGAATCGCATCAGTGCCACCAGCGCGACGAGCGAGATCAGCACCGACACCGCATCGATGCCCGCGGAGCGCCCTTCGGGCCACCAGATATGCAGCGCAAAGAACACCGCGAGGTTGACGATGACGCCGACCACCGCCGCAGTGATGCCCTTCAGCGGCGCGGTGAAATGCAGCTGGCCGTGCGTGCTCTCGATGAACGGCGCGCCAAGCAGGATGAACAGGAACGACGGCAGGAACGTGAAGAAGGTGACGACGGTCGCCGCCAGCACGCCGCCGGCGAACAGCGAGTCGCCGAGTACCTGGTGGGTCCAGCCACCGACGAAGCCGACGAAGGCCACCACCATGATCAGTGGCCCCGGCGTGGTCTCGCCGAGCGCCAGCCCGTCCATCATCTGCGCGGTCGTGAGCCAGCCGTAATGCTCGACCGCCCCCTGCACGACGTAAGGCAGCACCGCATAGGCGCCGCCGAATGTCAGCAGCGCCGCCTTGGTGAAGAACCACGCCATCTGCGTCAGCGTGCCGCTCCAGCCGGCGAACGCGACCAGAACCCCGATGGCGCCGGCCCACAGCAGCAGGAAGACGAGCAGCACGCGCAGCGCGTGCGCCGTCGACCAGTGCGTGTGCGCCGGACGCGGCGTGTCGTCGTCGATCAGCGCCGGGCCGTGCGACGCCGCGGCCGCGTGATCACTACTGCCGTCGAAGGCCTTCGGCACGATGCGCGCGCCGATCCAGCCAGCGATCGCAGCCGCCAGCACGATCAACGGAAACGGCACGTTGAACGCGAAGATCGCGACGAAGGCGGCCACCGCGATCGCCCACAGATAGGGGTGGCGCAGCGCGCGGCCGCCGATCCGCCACGCGGCCGCCAGCACGATCGCCGTCACGGCCGGCTTGATGCCGTACAGGACGCCGGCCACTGCCGGCACATCGCCATAGACCAGATAGATCCACGCCAGTGCAATCAGGATCGCGAGCGACGGCAGCACGAACAGCGCCCCGGCGACGATGCCGCCCCAGGTCCGGTGCATCAGCCAGCCGATGTAGGTCGCAAGCTGCTGTGCCTCGGGACCCGGCAGCAGCATGCAGTAGTTGAGTGCGTGCAGGAACCGCTGCTCCGAGATCCAGCGGCGCTCCTCGACGAGGTCGCGGTGCATGATCGCGATCTGTCCGGCCGGTCCGCCGAAGCTGATGAAGCCGAGCCGCAGCCA
>JALORV010000156.1 GCA_025458735.1 Burkholderiaceae bacterium
GATGCGGAAGCGATGCGCTTCCTGACCCAGGCCACGATGGGACCGTCGACGGCCGACGTGGCCAGGCTCAAGCAGCAGGGCTACGACGCGTGGCTGGAAGAGCAGTTCGCGAAGGCGCGCTCGTCACACCTGGATTTCGTCATCAGCGAGATCGGCCTGGATGGCGCCGCCGGCACGCAGATCACGATGGACCCGATGTACCGGTCGTGGTGGAAACAGTCGCTGGCCGGCGATGATCAGCTGCGCCAGCGCGTGACCTTCGCGCTGTCGCAGATCCTCGTGGCGTCGGCCGCCGACGCGCAGCTGCAGAACAAGCCGGCCGCGATGGCCGGCTACCTCGACGTGCTGTCCAAGCACGCCTTCGGCAACTTCCGCGACCTGCTCGAGGAGGTGTCGCTGCACCCGACGATGGGCCGCTATCTCACCGCGCTCGGCAACCGCGCCGACGGCGGTCGCGTGCCCGACGAGAACTACGCGCGCGAGATCATGCAGCTGTTCTCGATCGGTCTGGTGCAGCTGAACAACGACGGCACGCCGAAGCTCGTCAACGGCCAGCCGGTCGACACCTACACGATGGACGACATCCGCGGGCTGGCGAAGGTCTTCACCGGCTGGAGCTGGGGCAACACCGGCACGCCCGACCTGCAGGACAACCGCTTCTTCGGCAACGAAGTCGACCGCATGCGGGAAATCATCCCGATGCAGCATTACCCGAAGTTTCACTCGCCCGAGCCGAAAGTCTTTCTGGGCACCACGATCGCGGCCGGCACGCCCGGGCCGCAGGCGCTGAAGACGGCGCTCGACACGATCTTCAACCACCCGAATGTCGGCCCGTTCCTGGCGCAGCGGCTGATCCAGCGCATGGTGACGTCGAACCCGAGTCCGGCCTATGTCGATCGTGTCGCGGCCGTGTTCAACAACAACGGCAAGGGCGTGCGCGGCGACCTCAAGGCCACCGTGCGGGCGGTGCTGTTCGACGCCGAGGCGCGCGATGCCAATGCGGTCGGCTCGACGCAGTTCGGCAAGCTGCGCGAGCCGCTGCTGCGGGTAACGGCCTGGGGGCGCGCCTTCGGTGCCCAGTCGGCCAGCGGCATCTACCGGGTCGGCCTGCTCGACGAGCAGCTGTTCCAGACGCCGATGCGCGCACCGACGGTGTTCAACTACTACCGGCCGGGCTTCGTGCCGCCGAATACCGACATCGCAGCCAAGGGCATGGTCGCGCCCGAGTTCCAGATCACGCACGAGGTGTCGGTCGCCAACTACACCAACTTCATGCAGCAGGTCGTGGGCAACGGCATCGGCTTCAACACCATGGGGCGGCCCGACGTGCGGGCCGACTACAAGGACCTCGTCACGCTGGCCGAGGACCCGGCGGCGCTGGTGAGCCAGATCAACCTGCGGCTGGCCGGCAACCAGATCAGCGCCACCAACGCTGGTGCGATCGCCGCTGCCGTGGCCACGGTGAAGATCCCGGCGCCGGTATCGGGCACCACTGGCCAGACCATCACCTACAACGGCAAGCAGTACACCTCGTGTGCGACCGAGGGCCAGCGCTGCGCCTTCACCGGCACCTATGACGTCATCTACGGCGCCAACGGCACCTTCGCGCTGAAGACGGCGCTGAAGGACGGTGTCGACTGCAACAACGATGTGTTCGGCGATCCGGTGGTCGGCGTCGGCAAGACCTGCTTCTACGGGCCGCTGGCGTCCGCGACGCCGCCGGCCAATCAGCCGCCGGCCAACCAGAAGGACATCGACGACGCGAAGCTGAACCGGGTCCGCCTGGCGGTGTACATGAGCACCCTCGACCCCGGCTTCCTGGTCACACGGTAAGCGGACCGCAAGGAGAGACTCCATGACGAAGAACGCCTCGCGCCGCGAGTTCCTGCGCACCGCGTCCGCGCTGTCGGTGGCCGGTTCGGCCTCGCCGCTGCTGCTCAACCTGGCGGCGGTCAGTGCCGCTTCGGCGCAGACGATGCCGGCCGACTACAAGGCGCTGGTGTGCGTCTTCCTGTACGGCGGCAACGACCACAGCAACACGATCGTGCCGTTCGACAACGCCAGCTATCAGCTGTACGCGCAGTCGCGCACCAACCTTGCGCTGGCGCAGAACACGCTGCTGCCGATCGCCACGCCGACCAATGCCTCGATGACCGGGCGCCAGGTCGCGATGCGGGCCGAGATGGCGCCGCTGAAGGCGATCTACGACGCCGGCAAGGCGACGGTGCTGGCCAACATCGGGCCGATGCGGGCGCCGATGACGATGACGCAGTACCGCAACAACTCGGTGCCGCGGCCGATGGGCCTGTTCTCGCACAACGACCAGCAGTCCGACTGGCAGTCGTTCGGCCCCGAGGGTACGCGCGTGGGCTGGGGCGGGCGCCTTGGAGACCTGTTCGCCTCGGCCAACAGCTACCAGAACATCACCGCCATTTCGACTTCGGGCGCGGCGGTGTTCGTGTCGGGCTCGTCGGTGGCGCAGCTGCAGCTTGGCAACAATGGCGCGCAGGGGATCCCGGCGCTGCAGGCCAACGCCAACGTGTTCAGCACCACGTCGGCCTCGGCCCCGCTCAAGGACATCATGACGGGAGCCAACGCCCACGTGCTGGCCAACGACTACAACAAGATCGTCAAGCGATCGACCGAAGCCGCCGCGGCCATCAACACGGCGCTCGGCGCGGTCACGCTGACCACCCAGTTCCCCGGCACCGGCCTCGGCAACCAGATGCGTAACGTGGCGCGCATGATCGCTGCGCGCCAGGCCCTCGGCGCGCGGCGCCAGGTGTTCCATGTTTCCATCGGCGGCTTCGACCAGCACGCCGGCCTGGTGCAGGGCCACGGCGGGCTGTGGACGCAGATCTCGCAGGCGATGGCCGCGTTCTACAACGCCACCGTCGAGCTGGGCATCGCCAACAACGTCACGGCGTTCACCGCCTCGGACTTCGGCCGCACGCTCGATTCCAACGGCCAGGGTTCCGATCACGGCTGGGGCGCCCACCACCTGGTGGTCGGCGGCGCCATCAAGGGCGGCGAGATGGTCGGCATCTGGCCCGATACCGTGCTGCGCGGGCCGAACGACGTCGGTCGCGGCAACCTGCTGCCGACGATTGCCGTCGATCAGCTGGTCGGGACCTTCGCCAACTGGTTCGGCGTGCCGGCAGCCAACATGAAGGACGTCATTCCGCGGGCGGAGAACTGGTCGTCGCTCGACCTCGGCATCTACGCCTGAGCGCGGCGGCGGCACGAACGGAAACGGCGCCCGAGGGCGCCGTTTCCGTTTGCATCGATCGCGCGGTCTGCGGCGGTCAGTTCGACAGCTGCAGCAGCCCCAGTCCCACGCGCCGATACGATCCGATGCCGCGCATCAGCGGCTTCTTCAGCAGCTCGGCGTCCGTCACCTCCAGCACGCCTTCGATCGAGGCATACGGCAGCGTGATGGTGCGGTTGCCGTAGGGAAACTTCAGCTCCTTGATGGCGACGTTGAAGAAGTCCGGCTTGAAGCCGAACTTGGGGGCTACGGCGGTCAGCCAGGCTTCCACTTCCTGCGGTGTCTTGAACGGCTCGACTTCCTTCTCGCCATCGATCAGGCGCTCCCGACCGACGCAGGCTTCGAGGGCAAACCGGTACGGCAGGCCTTCCGGCAGTTGCACCACCAGGCGCTTCGGGGCGAGTGCGCTGACGGCCTCGGCCGGCGGTTCGAGCCACGGATCGCCCGAGTAGACCCAATAGCGGCCCTCGGTGGCGGTGTCGGCGCGGAACACGAAACTCACGCCCGCCTTCTTGCCGAAGGTGCGCGACAGCGCTGCGTGGGCCGACAGCGGATCGGCGTGCTTGGACGAGAAAGTGACCGCGGTCTCGAACAGCTCCACGGTGGGGACGTCCATTTTCGTATAGCTCATCACCGAGTTGACGAAGCTGCGCAGGGTCTTCGGACCCTTGCCCTTGCCCGGCGAAGCGCCAAACCAATGCGATGGCAACCTGATTGAGACGTCCATGGCGTTCTGGGCGGCCACATGGCCGCGTGATCAGTCTGATTGTCGGCAATCCGCGGCGTGGCCGTATCACGCAAACGCACTAGACCTCGGACGACATGCCGCGCAGCCCCGACGAGTGGCCGGGCCG
>JALORV010000157.1 GCA_025458735.1 Burkholderiaceae bacterium
GCCGAGCCTGATGATGTTCGGTCCGCACGACAAGGATTCGACGCACTCGGGCGACTCGATCAAGTGGGGCATCAAGCGCATCAGCAACGATGACCTGCGGCAGAAATTCGTCGATGCCACGGTGCCGCAGGCGAAGGTGCTCGGCGTCACGCTGCCCGACCCGGCGCTGAAGTTCAACGAGGAGCGTGGCCACTGGGACTTCGGCCCGATCGACTGGGCCGAGTTCTGGAACGTCGTCAACGGCCACGGCCCGCTGAACCGCGATCGCCTCGCCGATCGCGTGCAGGCCTGGGAAGACGGCGCCTGGGTCCGCGAAGCCGCCCTCGCGCACGCCGAGAAACAGCGCCGCCGCGACCGGCTCGCGGCCTGATCATCCGGAGAAAGCAAATGACCGAAGCCAGCCGTCAGTGGCCTCTTTGGGAAGTGTTTATCAGAAGCAGGAACGGCCTCGACCACAAGCACTGCGGCAGCGTGCATGCGCCTGACGCAATACACGCGGCGGCTCGAGGGCGTCAGCATCTGGGTGGTTCGGGCCGACTACATCGTCGCCAGCGACCCCGACGCCAAGCCGGAGATGTTCGACCCGGCCGAGGACAAGATCTACCGGCACCCGACCTTCTACAAGCTGCCGGACGAAGTCAACCACATGTGAGTGCCCGATGAAGCTACTGCGCATCCCGACCTGCCGCCTGCGCTGCTCGCTGTACTGCTCCGTACGGGTCCGCTGCCCGGCGGCACCTCGGGATTGCTCGCGATGCTTCCTCGGACACTCATTTGGAGTGAAGCAATGAGCACGACCACCGCGGCCAGTGCCGCTCACCTCGAATACATCCTGCGCATCGCGGATACCTCGCTGAAGGCAAGGGCCGCGACGAGGACCAGCTCGCCTTCCTGCGCACCGAGCCGCAGTACCGCAACCTCACCATCGTCGAACTGCCCAATGCGGACTTCGCGCGGACGATCCTGCGCAACTTTCTCGTGGCGGCGTGGCAGCGTGAACTCTGGCAGAAGCTGGCGACGTCGAGCGACACCGAGCTCGCGGCGATTGCGGCCAAGAGCCTGAAGGAAACGCGTTACCACCTGCAGCACGCGTCGGAGTGGACGGTGCGGCTTGGCGACGGCACCGAGGAGTCGCACGCCCGCATGCAGCGCGCGCTCGACATCCTCTGGCCGTACACCGCGGAATTCTTCAGTCCCTCGCCCGAGGACGGCGCGCTGTCCGGTGTCGGACCGGCCTGGCCGACGCTCGAGTCCGGCTGGGAAGCGGCCGTGCGCCCGGTGCTCGAGGTCGCGACGCTGACCGTCCCGGCACGCACGCCGTTCCTGTCGCAGGGCAAGCAGGGCCGTCACACCGAGCACATGGGCCATCTGCTGACCGAAATGCAGTACCTGCAGCGCACCTACCCGGGCGGCAGCTGGTAGTGCCGATGCTCACTTCGGCGCAGGCCTGGGACATCCTCAAGCGTGTCCCCGATCCCGAGATCCCGGTGATCTCGGTGACCGAACTCGGCATCGTGCGGGAAGTGCTCCGTGCCGTGCGCGTGACCACGCAACTGGCGCCGCCGTGGACCACCGACTGGATCGAAGCGGAAGCGCAGGAAAAGCTGCGTGCCTATGGCATCGCCCCACCGGGCGCGCGCGCGGCCGAGACGCCGCAGCCGCTGACCTTCATGCCACGCATCGCCTGCCCGCGCTGCGGCAGCCGCGATACCGAACGGCTGTCGCAGTTCGGCGCCACCGCCTGCAAGGCGCTGCATCGCTGCCGCGCCTGCCGCGAACCCTTCGAGTACTTCAAGCCCCTGTAGCCATGACGCCCCGCTTTCATCCCCTGCGCGTGTCCGAGATCCGGCGTGAAACCGCCGACAGCGTCAGCCTCCGTTTCGAGCTGCCCGCCGAACTTGCCGACGATTACCGCTTCCTGCCGGGGCAGCACGTGGCGCTGCGCACCGTCCTCGGCGGCGAGGAACTGCGCCGTTCGTACTCGATCTGCGCCGGCTGCGACGACGGCGAGCTGCGCGTCGCCGTGAAGAAGGTGCCGGGCGGCCGGTTCTCGGTGTGGGTCAACGAGCAGCTGCGGACTGGCGATGCGATCGACGTGATGACGCCCGAGGGCCGATTCGGCACGCCTCCTGAGGCCGCGCACGCCAAGCACTACGTTGCCTTCGCGGCCGGCAGCGGCATCACGCCGGTGCTGTCGCTGGCGCGCACGCTGCTGGCCCGCGAGCCGCAGTCGCGCTTCACGCTGGTCTACGGCAACCGCCGCCAGGCCAACGTGATGTTCCACGAGGCGCTCGAGGACCTGAAGGACCGCTACCTGACGCGCTTCCGCCTGTTCAACGTCTTCTCGCGCGAGGAGCAGGACATCGAGCTGTTCAACGGCCGCATCGACACCGCCAAGGCGCGGCAGTTCCTGGCCACGGTCATCCCGCCGGCATCCATCGACGAAGCCTTCGTCTGCGGCCCGGCGACGATGATCGACGAGGTCGAGTGGGCCCTGCTGGAAGCCGGCGTGCCGCGCGAGCACGTGCATGTCGAGCGCTTCGGCGTCCCGGGCGCCGCGGCGGCGCCGATCGACGACACCGAAGCCGCCGAAGCGAAGCTGACGCTGGTGATCGACGGCGTGCGGCGCGAGGTCGACTTTCATCGCGGCCAGCACTCGATCCTCGAGGCCGGGCGGGCTGCCGGGCTCGACCTGCCGTACTCGTGCAAGGGCGGCATGTGCAGCACCTGCCGCGGCAAGCTGATCGAAGGCCAGGTGAAAATGGCGAAGAACTACGCGCTCGAGCCGCACGAGGTCGCGGCCGGATACGTGCTCACCTGCCAGTCGTACCCGCTGACCGAGCGGGTGCTGATTTCCTACGACCAGCGCTGAGCTAAGGCGAGCGATGGGTCGACCCAAGGCAGCCGGCTTCGACGCACAGCGCGGCGCAATCCGCGATGCGGCGGCGGCCCTGTTTGCCGAGCGCGGCTATGCCTCGACCTCGATCGCCGACATCGCGGCCTCCTGCGGCGTGTCCAAGGCGCTGCTGTATCACTACTACCGCGACAAGGAAGACCTGCTCTACGACATCGCCGCCAGCTACGTCGACCGGCTGCAGACCATCGTCGACGAAGTGGCGGCCGAGCGGCTGCCGGCGGCCGCGCATCTGCGACGGCTGATTGCGCGCTTCATGGCGGAGTACGGGCACTCGGCCGCGCGGCATCGCGTGCTGGTGCAGGACGTGAAGTACCTGACGCGCGTCCATCGCGGCAGGGTGGTGGCGCGGCAGCGTGAGGTCGTTGCCGGGTTTGCCGAGGCGATCGCGCGGCTGGCACCGGCAGCGACGACCGACTGGCAGCGTCCGCTCGCGATGGTGCTGTTCGGCATGATGAACTGGACCTTCACCTGGCTGCGGCCCGACGGCGAGCTGACCCACGACGACCTGGCGCCGGTGGTCGCGGATCTTTTCATCGGTGGCCTCGGGCGCGTGCGGCCGCCGCAGCGCGTCGCACCGCCTGCCCGGCGCGGGCGCTCCCGCGCGGCATCGAACCTGAAAGCGAGTGCATGAGCGCGAGCGGCCGCTCCGAAGTGCTCATCCCGGAGCGCGCAGCGCGGAGGGTAGCCCAGTGAACGAAGTCTTCCTGTGTGACGGCATCCGCACGCCGATCGGCCGCTATGGCGGTGCATTGGCCGGCGTGCGGACCGACGACCTGGCTGCGGTGCCGCTCAGGGCGTTGATGGCGCGCCATCCCGGCGTCGACTGGGCTGCGCTCGACGACGTCTACTACGGCTGCGCCAACCAGGCCGGCGAGGACAACCGCAACGTCGCGCGCATGGCCACGCTGCTCGCCGGCCTGCCGGAGAGCGTGCCGGCGGCGACCATCAATCGCCTGTGCGGCTCCAGCCTGGATGCGGTGGGCATCTGCGCGCGCGCCATCCGCGCCGGCGAGGCCGAGTTGATGGTGGCCGGCGGCGTCGAGGGCATGACGCGCGCGCCGTTCGTGATGCCGAAGGCGGACGCCGCGTTTTCGCGCAGCAATGCGGTCTACGACACCACGATGGGATGGCGCTTCGTCAACCCGGCGCTGAAGCGGCAGTTCGGCATCGACTCGATGCCCGAAACCGCGGAGAACGTCGCCGCCGACTTCGGCATTGCACGCGCCGACCAGGATGCCTTTGCGTTGCGCTCGCAGCAGCGCGCCGCGGCCTCGAAGTCGCGCGGCTGGTTTGCCGGCGAGATCGTCCCGGTGACGATCCCGGGCCGCAAGGGCGATGTGGTGGTGTCCGAGGACGAACATCCGCGCGAGACGACGCTGGCAGCGCTGGCGCAGCTCAAGGGCGTCGTGCGGCCGGACGGCACGATCACGGCCGGCAATGCTTCGGGCATCAACGATGGCGCGGTGGCGCTGCTGCTGGCGAGCGAGCGGGCTGCCGCCCGCCTTGGCCTGCAGCCGCTCGTGCGCATCGTGGGCATGGCCACGGCCGGCGTGCCGCCGCGCATCATGGGCATCGGTCCGGCGCCGGCCACGCAGAAGCTGCTGGCCCGTCATGGCCTCGGCATCGGCGACGTACAGGTCATCGAACTCAACGAGGCATTTGCCGCGCAGGCGCTCGCGGTCACGCGGCAACTCGGCCTCGCCGACGACGCTGCCCACGTCAATCCCAATGGCGGCGCGATCGCGCTGGGGCATCCGCTGGGGGCCTCGGGCGCGCGCATCGTGCTGGCCGCGGCACGCCAGTTGCGCGCCACCGGCGGACGCTACGCGGTGGCCACCATGTGCATCGGCGTCGGGCAGGGCATTGCCCTGCTTGTTGAAAGAGTGTGAATTTGGTCTTATTCGCTTTCCCGTCCTGTCGAGCCGGCCGCCGGCCTGCAGGCGCCGTCATCGCCCATAAAAGAGGAGACACATGAAGTTCACCAGACAACTGCTGGCGGCCGTCCTGGCTGCTGCGAGTGCCGGCGCGGTGGTCGCGCAGGACATCAAGGTCGGCGTCACCGTCTCGGCCACCGGCCCGGCGGCCTCGCTCGGCATTCCCGAGCGCAACACCTTCCCGCTGATGCCGCAGACGATCGGCGGCCGCAAGGTCCAGTACATCGTGCTTGACGATGCCTCGGACACCACGACGGCCGTCAAGAACACCCGCAAGCTGATCACCGAAGACAAGGTCGACGTCGTCGTCGGTTCCACCATCACGCCGAATTCGCTGGCGATGATCGACGTCGTGGCGGAGGCCGAGACGCCGATGATCGCGATGGCCGCGTCGAGCCGCATCGTCGAGCCGGTCGACGCCAAGAAGCGCTGGGTCTTCAAGACGCCGCAGAATGACCAGCAGATGGCGCTGGTGATCGTCGGCGACATGCTCAACCGCGGTGTCAAGACCGTCGGCTTCATCGGCTTCGCCGACGCCTACGGCGAAGGCTGGTGGAACGAGTTCAACAAGGTGGCCGAGGCGCGCGGATGCGATCCTGATCGCCGGCTCCGGTACGCCCGCGGCCCTGCCGCAGAAGACGCTCAAGGAGCGCGGCTATGCCGGCAAGATCTACCAGACGCACGGCGTCGCCAACAACGACTTCCTGCGGGTCTGCGGCAAGGATTGCGAAGGCACGCTGCTGCCGGCGGGGCCGGTGCTGGTGGCCGCCCAGCTGCCCGCCGACCACCCGGTGAAGAAGTCGGCGATGGCCTATGTCGAGGCCTACGAGAAGGTGCATGGCAAGGGCAGCACCTCGACCTTCGGCGCGCACGCGTGGGACACCGGCGTGCTGCTGCAGGCCGCCTTCAACATGAGCCCGAACGACCACCTCGGCCTCGACCAGCGCGCCGCCGTGATGGTGATGATCAAGGACGGGACCTGGGTGCTGCAAAAGTAGGCGACGCATCATCGCTGCGCACGCCGGAGGTAGTCTGCCTTCCCTGACCGACCGCTCACGGCGCGGGGCCGGTGACTTTCTTTGCTTCGCCAAAGAAAGTCACCAAAGAAAGGCGACCGCACGGGGCCGGCCTGCGCTGCGCTCCGGCTTCCCTTGCGCTGCAGGGCACCAGCGGGCCGTGCGCGAAACTCGCTCCCTGCGGTCGCTCAGACACGCGCCCGGCAC
>JALORV010000158.1 GCA_025458735.1 Burkholderiaceae bacterium
CGCCATCATGAACATCCGGTACTGCGGAAAGGTGATGCCGTGCGCCTGCAGCCAGCCGACCGGGCCGTCGAGCGCCTGCGGCACGCGGTACGGGACCGCAGCCCGGCCCCAGATGACCTGCACCAGCTCGACGATGATGTACGAGAGCCCGAACGTGAACAGCAGTTCCGGCACGTGGCCCCACTTGTGCACGCGCCGCAGCCCGAAGCGCTCGACCGCCATGCCGAGTGCAAACAAGGCCAGGGGTGCCGCGAAGAGCGCCACCCAGAAGCCCAGCCAGACCGAGATCTGGTAGGCGAAATACGCACCCAGCATGTAAAAGCTGGCGTGCGCGAAATTGAGCACGCCCATCATCGAAAAGATCAGCGTGAGCCCGGCTGCCAGCATGAACAGCAGCAGCCCGTAGCTGACTCCGTATAGCGCCTGGCTCAGCGTGGCTTCGAGCATTCGTCAGCTTAGGAAGGTTCCGCAAAAACTGCTGCGCGCCCCGATCTCGTGTCTCCGGTGCCCAACGTACGCCTCGTACGCCTCCGCGCCTCGACGCAAGCTCGGGGCTGCTCGCTAAGTTTTGCGGAACCTCCTCAGAGGGCAAACAAAACGACCGGCCCGCGGGGACGGGCCGGTCGCATGGGCTGCAGCCGCGCCTACTGCGGGCGCGGCGGCCGCTTCATCTGGCAGCTGGTGGGCTGCGAAGCGACGTAGGTCGGATAGGCGGCCTCGGTCTTCCACGTGAAGCCGGTCTTCTCGACGTCGTGCTTGTTGGCCCCGCCGACGCGGGTCCATGACGCGATCCACAGCGGCTGCAGCAGCTGGTGATCGCTGGCGCGCATCTCGATCTCGCCGTGCGGCGCCTCGAGCTTGACGCCTTCCATCGCGTACGCCACCTTCAGCGGGTCGGTCGACCCTGAGCGGCGGATGCCCTCGGCCAGCAGCCGCAGCGAGGTGTAGGTCGACACCGCGTACCACTCCTCGTTGAAGCGCTTCTTGAATTCCGCCGCCACCTTTTCGTACGGATAGTTCGGCGTGATGTTCGGGTGCCAGTAGGACACCTGGCGCATGCGATTCTCGCCGGCGGCGCCGATCGCGGTGGGCACTCCCAGCACGCCGCCATAGTAGGTGTAGAAATTGGCGTTGAGTCCGGCATCGCGGGCGGCGCGCACCAGCAGCGCCAGGTCGGGCCCCCAGTTGCCGGTGATCACGGTGTCGGCGTTGGCGGCGCGCATCTTCGCGATGTAGGGCGAGAAGTCACGCACCTGCCCGAGCGGATGCAGGTCATCGCCGACGATCTTCACGTCGGGACGCTTCTTTGCCAGCTGCTCCTTGGCCACGCGCGAGACCTGCTGGCCGTGCGAGTAGTTCTGGTTGATCAGGAACACGTTCTTCATCTCCGGACGATCCTTCATGTAGGTCGTCAGGGCTTCCATCTTCATGTCGGTGTTGGCGTCGAAGCGGAAGTGCCAGAAGCTGCACTTGCTGTTGGTCAGGTCCGGATCGACGGCGGCGAAATTCAGGAACACGATCGACTGCGATGGATTGCGCTCGTTGTGTTTCTCGATCGCATCGATCAGCGCCAGTGCCGCGCCCGATCCCTGCCCTTGCACGACGAAGCGGATGCCCTGATCGATCACCTGCTTGAGCACCGTCAGGGTCTCCTGCGGCGACGCCTTGTTGTCGAAGGGCACGATCTCGAACTTCACGCCGGGGCCGGCGGCCTGCTGGGCGTTCATCTGCTCGGCCATGAACTGGAAGTGCCGCAGCAGATTGGTGCCGACGCCGGCGAACGGCCCGGACAGCGGGTCGACGTAGGCGATGCGCACGGTCTGGGCAGCCACCGCCGGCGCTGCGGCACCCTTGGCCGCGGGCGCGGCCTTGCCCTGGGCAAGGACCGGACCGGCAATTGTCGCGAGCGTGGCGAGGACAGCCGCGGCGAGCGCGTGACGTCGAATCATTGTGATCTCCTTGGGGCGTCGCCACTCGGCGGGCGAATCGGCGCGAAAGAATACTGGCCGACCTGCGGCCGGTAAAGCCGCAGTGCGGTCAGGGTTTACGCGTCTCGCTCACGCGGTCGGCAGACGGTAACCGGAGAACTGCTCGCGCAGCCGCGCCTTCAGCATCTTGCCGGTGGCGCCGAGCGGGATGGACTCCACGAAGACGACGTCGTCGGGCAGCTGCCAGCGGGCGATCTTGCCTTCGTAGTGCGCCAGCAACTGCTCGCGCGACAGATCGGCGCCCGCCTTGCGGACCACCACCAGCAGCGGACGTTCGTCCCATTTGGGGTGTGCCACCGCGATGCAGGCCGCCATGGCCACGGCCGGGTGCGACACCGCGATGTTCTCGATCTCGATCGAGCTGATCCACTCGCCGCCCGACTTGATGACGTCCTTGCTGCGGTCCGTGATGTGCATGTAGCCGTCGGCATCGATGGTGGCGACATCTCCGGTCGGAAACCATGCCCGGCCCTGCTCATCGGTCACCAGCGGACTGCCGCCCTCGGGACGGTAGTACTCGCGCACCACCCACGGTCCCCGCACCAGCAGATCGCCGAAGGACGTGCCGTCCCACGGCAGTTCGCCGCCGTCGTCGCCGACGATCTTCATGTCGACACCGAACAGCACCCGACCCTGCTTGGCCTGCAGCTCGAGACGCGCCTGCGCCGGCAGCTGCAGGTGCTTGCCCTTGAAGGTGCAGGCGGTGCCGAGCGGGCTCATTTCGGTCATGCCCCAGGCGTGCAGCACCTGCACGCCGTAGCGGTCCTGGAAGGTCCGGATCATGGCCGGAGGGCAGGCCGAGCCGCCGATCACCGTGCGGTTCATCGTTGAAAAGCGCAGTCCGTTGGCTTCGGTATGTGCCAGCAGCCCCTGCCAGACAGTCGGCACGCCGGCGGAGCAGGTAACCCGCTCCGACTCGAACAGCTCGTACAGCGACTTTCCGTCCAGCTGCGGTCCGGGAAACACCATCTTGCAGCCGACCATGGCGCCGACGTACGGCAGCCCCCAGGCGTTGACGTGGAACATCGGCACCACCGGCAGGATGACATCGCGGGCCGAGACATCGAGCGCGTCCGGCAGCGCCGCTGCCAGCGAGTGCAGCACCGTCGAGCGGTGGCTGTACAGCACGCCCTTCGGATGGCCGGTGGTGCCCGACGTGTAGCACATCGACGAAGCCGCCTGCTCCTCCAGCACGGGCCAGACGTACCGGTCCGAATGGCTGCCGAGCAGGTCCTCGTAGCAGGTCAGCTCGATGCCCGATGCGGCCCGCGGCAGGTGGGCGCGATCGGTCATCGCCACCCAGTGCCGCACCGTGCGGCAGTGCGGCGCGATCGCCTCCACCAGCGGCAGGAAAGTCAGATCGAAGCACAGCACGCGATCCTCGGCGTGATTGACGATCCACGCGATCTGTTCGGCGTGCAGGCGCGGGTTGATCGTGTGCAGCACGGCGCCCGAGCCCGACACGGCAAAGTAGAGCTCAAGATGGCGATAGCCGTTCCAGGCAAGCGTGGCCACGCGATCGCCCATGGACAGGCCCAGGCCGCCGAGTGCGTTGGCGAGCTGCCGCGAGCGCCGATGCAGTTCGCGCCAGGTGGTCCGATGCAGGTCTCCCTCGACCCGGCGCGACACGATCTCGGTGTCACCATGGTGCCGGTCTGCATGCGTGATCAGCGAAGAAATCAGCAGCGGATCCCGCATCATCAGGCCCTGCAGCATGGCAATCCTCCCGGTCGTCTGATTGTTGTCGGCGCCCCTGCGGCCGGTCTTGGCTTCGCCGCGGATGGCCCCACATGCTCGGGAACCGCGCCGTTCGCGTCAAGTCGAATGCGTCGGCGGCAAAACTGCCGGCGCGGGCATCCGCGCCCGAGCGCCGGCGCCCCGCGACATCCAGCCCACCCCCTCCCAGCCCATACACTCCGCCCTGGAGAGCCGCCCCTTGGACACGCGCGTACTGCCTGCCACTGACTCGCTGAACGACGACCTTCCGGTGGTCGATGCCGGGCTGCGCTTCGACAACAGTTTTGCGCGCCTGCCCGCGACCTTCTACACGCGGGTCGCGCCGACGCCATTGCCGGCGCCTTACCTGGTTGCGCAGTCCGATGCGGCGGCGGCCCTGATC
>JALORV010000159.1 GCA_025458735.1 Burkholderiaceae bacterium
TGCGCACGATGCAGTGGCAGGTCGTGCAGGCAGCCACCTTGCCGCAGGCGTGTTCGATGTCGATGCCATGGTCGAGCAGCGCATCGGCCAGCGAGCCCCCCGGCGCCACCTCGAACTCGGTCCCTGCGGGACACAGCTCCTCGTGCGGCAGGACCGTGATCTTCGGCATCTGCGGCGCCCGCTACCGTGACACTTCGGCAATCGAGCGCCCCGCCAGCGCGGCCCGGATCGAGCGGTCCATGCGGCGTGCGGCGAACTCGTCGGTATGGGCTATCAGCGCCTCGGTGGCTTCGCGCAGTGCAACCGTGTCGGTGCCCGCAATCCGCGCTGCCAGCTGCTCGAGCAGTCGCTCGATCGCTTCCTGCTCGCCGGCAGCCAGCAGGTCTGCATCGCTCGCCAGGGCCGTCCGGGTCGCTTCGAGCAGGCGCCGGGCGTCAACCTGCTGTTCGCGCAGCGCGCGTGCCCGCATGTCGCCGTCGGCAGCGCCGAAGGATTCCTGCAGCATGCGCGCGATCTCCTCGTCGGCGAGGCCATAGGACGGCTTGACCGCAATCGCCGCCTCCACGCCGCTGACAGTCTCGCGCGCCGTCACCGACAGCAGGCCGTCGGCATCGACCGTGAAGGTCACGCGGATGCGCGCCGCGCCGGCGGCCATCGGCGGAATGCCGCGCAGCTCGAAGCGCGCCAGCGAGCGGCAGCCGTCGACGATCTCGCGCTCGCCCTGCACCACGTGGATCGCCATCGCGGTCTGGCCGTCGCGAAACGTGGTGAACTCCTGCGCCCGCGCCACCGGAATGGTCGAGTTGCGGGCAATCAGCTTCTCCACCAGCCCGCCCATGGTCTCGATTCCGAGCGACAGCGGAATCACGTCCAGCAGCAGCCAGTCGTCACCGGCGGCGCGGTTGCCGGCGAGCAGGTTGGCCTGCATGGCGGCACCGAGTGCAACGACCTTGTCGGGGTCGATGTTGGTCAGCGGGGTCTGGCCGAAAAACGCGCCGACGGCTTGCCGGACGTGCGGCATGCGGGTAGCGCCGCCGACCATCACCACGCCGTCGATGTCTGCCGGCTCCAGGCGGGCATCGTGCAGTGCCTTGCGGCACGCCGCCAGAGTCTTGTCGACCAGCGGCTGGGTAATGCGCACGAACTCGCGGCCGGGTGCCAGCACATCGACGATCTCGCCGGTGGTCAGCACCGCGTTGGCGCGCACCTCGGTCTCGACCGACAGCCGTTCCTTGACCTCGCGCGCCTTGGCCATCAGCGCGCGCGCATCGTGCTGGGACAGCGGCAGCAGATGCGCCTGCTCGAGGATCCAGCAGTACAGCCGGTGATCGAAGTCGTCGCCGCCAAGCGCCGTGTCGCCACCGGTGGCCAGCACCTCGAAAACGCCCTGGCTGAGCTTCAGGATCGAGATGTCGAAGGTGCCCCCGCCGAGGTCGTAGACCGCATAGGTGCCCTGCACTCCGTGATCGAGACCGTAGGCGATCGCGGCCGCCGTGGGTTCGTTGAGCAGCCGCAGCACATTGAGTCCGGCCAGCTTCGCGGCGTCCTTGGTCGCCTGGCGCTGCGCATCGTCGAAGTACGCCGGCACCGTCACCACGGCGCCGACCAGATCGCCGCCGAGCGCCTGCTCGGCGCGCTCGCGCAGCGTGCGCAGGATCTCGGCCGAAATCTCGACCGGGCTCCTGACTCCGGCCGCAGTCCGCAACTGCAGCATGCCGGCGGAGCCGTCGGGCCGCTCGACGAAGTCGTAGGGCAGGTTCTCGACGTGCAGCACGTCCGCGCGCGCGCGACCCATGAAGCGCTTGACCGATACGACGGTGTTGCGCGGATCGAGCGCCTGGTGCCTGAGCGCTTCATGGCCGACCTCGACACTGCCGTCGGCCAGGTAGCGGACCACCGACGGCAGCAGCGCGCGACCTTCGGCATCGTCGAGCACGACCGGGATGCTGTTGCGGACCGTCGCCACCAGTGAATTGGTGGTCCCGAGATCGATGCCCACCGCCAGTCGGTGCTGGTGCGGGGCCGTCGACTCCCCGGGTTCGGCGATCTGCAGCAGTGCCATCAGGCCGAGGCTCCCTGCGAGGACGACAGCGCGGCAGCAGCGTCGCGCAGTTCCTCGCGGAAGCGGTCGACGAACATCAGCCGCCTCACCAGTCCGGCCGCAGCAGCGGCATCGCCCCGTCCATCCAGCGCGCTGCCGATCGCGGCGATCAGGCGGTCGCGCTCGCCGGTCATGTTTGCCGTGAGCTGCTGCAGCGCTGCCCCGTCGCGGTCGCCGCGAGCCTCCTCGAGCGCCTCGCGCCACTGCATCTGCTGCATCAGGAAGTCGGTCGGCATCGCGGTATTGGACTCGGCGTCGATGGCGGCGCCAGCCTGTTCGCACAGGTAGCGCGCGCGCTCGAGCGGCGACCTGAGCACGGCATAGGCCTCGTTGGCGCGCGCCGCCCACTGCATCGCGACGCGTCGCTCCGCGGCGCTGCCGCCGGCGTGGCGGTCAGGGTGCACGCGCGCCTGCACTTCGCGATAGGCATGCTCGAGCGCGGCTTCGTCGATCGCAAAGCGGGACGGCAGCGCGAACAGCGCGAAGTGATCAGGGTGCGACATCGGGACGACGGCAGTCGGGCCGCGGGGGCCCGGCCGGCGCTCAGACCTTGAACGACTCGCCGCAGCCGCAGCGGTTCTTCTCGTTCGGATTGTTGAAGCGGAAGCCTTCATTGAGGCCTTCGCGCACGAAGTCGAGCTCGGTGCCGTCGATGTAGGCGAGGCTCTTGGGATCGACGAGGATGGTCACCCCGTGGCTCTCGAAGGTCTGGTCCTCGGGAAGGCTCGCATCGGCGTATTCGAGCTTGTAGGCCATGCCGGAGCAGCCCGTCGTGCGCACGCCCAGCCGCAGGCCGATGCCCTTGCCGCGCCTTGCGAGGAATCCAGCGACGTGCTGTGCCGCACGTTCCGTCATCGTCACTGCCATTGCCTTTCTCCCTGCGTCGCCTCAGGCGGCCTTCGGCTCGGCCGGCTGCCCGGTCAACCCGTGCTTGCTGCGATAGTCCTCGATCGCCGCCTTGATCGCATCCTCGGCGAGGATCGAGCAGTGGATCTTGACGGGCGGCAACGCCAGTTCCTCGGCGATCTGCGTGTTCCGGATGGTGGCCGCCTGGTCGAGCGAACGGCCCTTGACCCACTCGGTGACCAGCGACGACGAGGCGATCGCCGAGCCGCAGCCGTAGGTCTTGAAGCGGGCGTCCTCGATGATGCCCTGCTCGTTGACCTTGATCTGCAGCTTCATCACGTCGCCGCAGGCCGGGGCGCCGACCATGCCGGTACCGACGTTCTCGTCGCCCTTGTCGAAGGAGCCGACGTTGCGGGGGTTCTCGTAGTGGTCGATGACCTTGCTGCTGTATGCCATGGCTGTCTTCCGCGTTTCTACTGTTTGTCGGATCCGGCGACACCCGCGATCGAGCGGGTGCCCGCGGACTTCAATGGGCCGCCCACTGCACCGTGCTGAGATCGATGCCGTCCTTGTACATCTCCCACAGCGGCGACATCTCGCGCAGCCGCGCGACCTGCCGCGTCACCAGGCTGACGGTGTAGTCGATCTCTTCCTGCGTCGTGAAACGACCGACCGTGAAACGGATCGAGCTGTGCGCCAGCTCGTCGCTGCGTCCGAGCGCGCGCAGCACGTACGAGGGCTCCAGCGAGGCCGACGTGCATGCCGAGCCGGACGAAACGGCGACGTCCTTGATCGCCATGATCAGGCTCTCGCCCTCGACGAAGTTGAAGCTGACGTTCAGGTTGTGCGGCACGCGCCGCTCGAAATCGCCGTTGAGGTAAACCTGCTCGATGCGCGACAGCCCCTGCCACAGGCGGTCGCGCAGCATGCGGATGCGCTCGTTCTCGGTCGCCATTTCCTCGCGGGCAATGCGGAAAGCCTCGCCCATGCCGACGATCTGGTGCGTCGGCAGCGTGCCCGAGCGCAGGCCGCGTTCATGGCCGCCGCCGTGCATCTGCGCCTCGAGCCGCACCCGCGGCTTGCGTCGCACGTAAAGCGCGCCGACGCCCTTGGGCCCGTAGGTCTTGTGGGCCGAGAAGGACATCAGGTCAACCTTCTTTCGTTGTTGACGTACATGACCGACACCACGATCGTGTCCGGCCGCAGCGACGCCTGCAGCGCCTCGAGGTCGAGCAGGCCATTTTCCTGCACGTCGAGATAGCTCACCTCGAAACCTTCGCGCTCCAGCTCGCGCATCGTGTCGAGCGTGGCCTTGTGCTCCGTCTTCACGGTGACGAGGTGGCGGCCCTTGTCCTTGTAGAAGTGCGCGGCGCCCTTGAGGGCCAGGTTGGTCGATTCGGTCGCGCCCGAGGTCCAGATCAGCTCGCGCGGATCGCAGGCAACCAGCGCCGCGACCTGCTCGCGCGCCGTCTCGACCGCCTTGTCGGCCTCCCAGCCATAGGCATGACTGCGCGATGCCGGATTGCCGAAATGGTTGCGCAGCCACGGGATCATCGCGTCGACCACGCGTGGGTCGACCGGTGTCGTCGCCGAATAATCGAGATAGATCGGTAACTGCATGGTTCTGCCCTGCCTAGGTGAGCGCGGTTTCATTGCTGCTGCCGGCCTCGGCGCGGCCGGCCTCGGTGCGCAAGCGCGCCCGATTATCGTGCAACACGGCCGGCGTCGCAGCCTGGTCCTGGCGTGCCTTCTGCTGCTCCACGAGGTCGGCCAGGCTGACCGAGTCGAGATAGTCGACCATGCGCGCATTGAGGTTCGCCCACAGGTCGTGCGTCATGCAGCGCTGCTCGTCCTGGCAGTTTTCCTTGCCGCCGCACTGGGTCGCATCGAGCGGCTCGTCGACGGCAAAGATGATGTCGGCCACCGTGATTTCCTTGGCGACGCGCCCCAGCGTGTAGCCGCCGCCCGGGCCGCGCGTGCTCTCGACCAGTTCGTGGCGCCGCAGCTTGCCGAACAGCTGCTCCAGATAGGACAGCGAAATCTTCTGTCGCTGGCTGATGCCAGCGAGCGTGACGGGGCCGTTGTGGTCGCGCAGGGCGAGGTCGATCATGGCCGTGACGGCGAACCGGCCCTTGGTGGTCAGTCTCATCGCAGTCCTTCAAGGTGGAGGGCATCGGTTCTGACCCGGCGCCCACGCGAAGATTCCCGATTAATTTCGTCGGGAATTGTACTAATCCCGAC